>JAQXFQ010000193.1 GCA_029005175.1 Bacillota bacterium | reverse complement strand
GAGAGAATAAATAAAAGGGAAAATTATGTATTTCATTCCACTTTCCAAAACATAATAAATCACAGGATGATTATAATAAAAGCCTGCGCCAAGCACATCGGCAAACAAATCACTTCCCCACCTTGCATGCTCAGCAAAAAGAAATTTTCCAACTAAAACGTACCCAACTAAGAGATATAGAATAAAAGCCAATAAAATCACTATTGATGAAACGGCTGCATGTTCAAATATTGATGACAGCAAGAATGTTCTGTATTTTTTTGCTCTAGGATAGGCATAAGGGAAAAGACCGCTGCATTCATCCGCAAAATTCATAACTGAAAACGATACTATTATAGGAAATAATATTTGTAAAAATGAAAAACCTAAAATAATATAATTATCAAAATCTAAAATACGATAAAAATAATCGTCCAAAGTCTTATAATGTACATCAGGTTTAAAAGTAAATAAATTAATAAAATACTCGGACTGAATACCCCATGACAAAAATGAAACAACAAAAAACAATAAGAAGCTCGATATTGTATATTTATTAATAATTCTGTTTTTGTGCACAGTCTAACCTTCTTTCTATTACTACAGTAATCTAAACAGCAATACTATTGAACTATGCTTATGTAATTACAATAGTATTGCCGTTAAACAATTTTTATTTTTTTAAGCATTCATTAGATTTAGACTTATAAAAGATTAAAATAGTATATATGCTCTTCGATAGCACATTTACAACACATCAATGTGATTTTTGTCATCTCCTTTTAATTCACATTATAGGAAATATTTCTCATAAAGTCAAGTTTTTTCATGTTATTTAATAATCATTTAATAAATATTTTACAATAGTATCTATTAGTTATGGTATATATTGAAATCAAATATTTTTACTTTTATGATATTATAAAAAAATCCGCATGTTCAAATGTAGATTTTGAAGCATGCGGAAAAATAAAACTATTTAATTTTTTACATCACAATCGACAGTGCAGCATAGATTATGATTATCGTAACCACTACCTGAACTATATTGCTGAGCACAACACCCCAGAACGGCAGTTCTCCCGCCAGCTTTTTGAGCGACTCGTTCAGCAGCATAAAGCCGGCAATGAAGCCTGCGATAATCAATATGAACGACATCGGCAGCAGGAATAATGAGAATATAAACGCCGCCGCACAGGCTATCGTCATCGGAAAATACGAAATTGCCACTGCCTTAAAAAGATCCTCAAATTCTACCTTTTTCTTAACGACTGACAGGAACACATATTCGCACATAGAAGCCGCAAAAAACAGCACTGCAAACGATATTAACGAAATGAAAAACAGCAGGAACATTTGTCCAAAACCGCTCGCATCGGTCAGATCCATCAAATAAGAAGCAAACGCACCCAGCATCTTTTCAATAATGTTGTTTAAGATGCTGCCAACGATTCCTGACACACAAAGCGCAGCGAAAAAAGCATTGAGCCCCGCAAATATCACCCATGAGTGATTGGTTTCGCCTATAGCCTCATCAATCACATTCGAGGGTTCTTGTGTGAAAAAGCTCTTTGCACAGCCAAGCCATTCAGTTATAATCGCAGGCATTTTAAATGTTTTTGGCTGCGAATAATTCTGCTGAGGGTAGCCTGCATTCGGTTGATAATCTTGCTGTGGGTATCCTGCATCAGTCTGGTAATTCTGCTGCGGGTATCCTGCATTCGGCTGATAATTCTGCTGTGGGTATCCTGCATTCGGCTGATAATTCTGCTGAACGTAGCCGTCATTCGGCTGAGTATAGTACCCCGACAAATCAACCGGTTGAAACTGCTCAGGCGGAATCGGATTGCCGTTTGCATCTACATACACACCGTTTGCATCTACAAAAATTTCATCCTGAGGCTGCCCGTCAAATGTATAAACAGCACCGCAATTTTGGCACACACCGTTGTCATTTAACCGACCGCCGCAATTTGTACAAAAACTTGACATCTTTCAAACGCTCCATTCTTTTATGTAAATTTAATCTATATTTATTTTTGGAAATGCTACATTAACTGATGTTTTGAAATCCGCAACAGCCTGCTCCTTTGACTTGAAACCGCCGGCGTATTCGTTCATATATGTTTTGAACATGGTATTTATCTCATTGTCATAAATGGTCAGATTGTTCATCGTCACACCATCCGCCACCACCGAAAGCTGATGATAATAATTCTGTCCGCCTATGAAGGTATCCTCAAACTGCGGGTCAAATCTTATCTGCGATACAACTGCCTTGCTGGCGGCAAATTCACCCGATGTTCTAAAATACTTAACCGACTCATCCATGCGTCCTTCATCGTCGGTGCATGCTGTAAATACAGATATGAATTCACCTGCCGCCTTTTTGTTCTTGCTTCCGCTGTATGCCGCAAGCCAGCTTCCGCCCCAGCAGTAGCCTGACGGTCCGGGAATTACCGCCCAGTCCCCGTAGCTTCCTTCGCACTTTGCCTTGCCGCCGCACGCCTTTTTCATTGCGTACTGCATGCATATGCCGGATGAAAAATATCCGAATACGCTTTGCGAATCGCTGATGCCTTTGACCCACGCCTCCGACCATTGCTCAGCAGTATATATCAAATGCTCTTCCGACAGCTTTCCGACATAATCAATATATGACGAAACCGTATCGCTTATCACCAGCTTATTGTTCTGCACCCAGGGCAAGGTGTCAGCCGCCAAATACGGGCGCATTAAATCCTCCTGCCCTGCCAGCATTCTCGTCTTGCCTCCGGACTCGGTGTAAATCTTTTTGGCGGTATCATAAAATCCGTCCCATGTGGACACCATTGCCTGTATATCGTCGGGATTGTCAGTGCCGAGATACACCTTTGCCATTGATCTGCGATACATAAACAATCCCGGGTCGGCCTGCCAGCCCAAAGCCTTAATAGCTCCCTCGCTGTCCGTGGCGGCTTCCAGAGTGTAGGAGTAGTAATTATCAGGGTTCACAGTCAGACCCAGCGAAACCACATCGGCAGTGAGGTCAGAATTGGCATATTCATATATATTGTCGGGCGACAGCATAAACACATCCGGGATATCCTGCTTTTTTTCGACAGCATTGTTAAACTCCTCTTCAAAGCTGCTTGAATTGACCACGCGGATATTCGCATCAAAGCTGGTTTTCAGCTTGGTAGTCTTTAAAAAATCCTCCAGCTCGGTTTTATATTCATCCGAATACACCCAAACTGTAATTTTAGTTTTTTTACCGCATGAAGCAAGCATAAGCGACATGGAAAACAGCATTATTGCCGACATAATCGCCGCAGTCACTCTGCGGACAATATTATTTTTGGCTTTGACCAAATTTTTCTCTCCTTTGCGGACATAATTAAAATATAATCCGTAAATCAGTTCCTTTTAAATTATATCGCATTACATTTTTACTTACAAGGTGATTTGTGTGAAAAGTTTATGTGAAAGGTGTGATAGCATAAAATCAGCCTCTTTTTTCAATTTAATAAAAATATCGGCATACCTTGCGGCAATATATTTCGGGGTCAAATATATTTTGCCCATACTGCTGCCGTTCATCTTTGGACTCAGCATAGCCGCAATGGTGCAAAAGCCCGCCGATCTGCTTGCCTCACGCATTCCTCATATCAGCCGGCGCGCCTGCCGCCGTATTCTGACCGCCGCCGTAATTATAATTTCACTTTTGCTGATTGCCGCCGCAATTTGCTCAATATTCAGCGGAGCGATGAAATTCTGCCCCTGCATTCCCGACTATCTGGTGCAAGCCGAGAATTTCATAAACAACGCGGCAGATTCAGGCAGTCAAAGCGCATGGGGAAAATTTGTGAATTTTGTCGCGAAGGCATTGGAATGGGGTATAGATTTTGTCAGCGAAAACTACAAGCAATATCTGCCGTCGGTACTCAGCAAATCAACAAAACTGATAGGCAGACTGCCTTCATTCATTACAGCAGCTGTATTTGCAATAATCTCGGCTATGTTTGCCTGCGGCGATTTCGACAGAATTTTATCCTCTGTCAAAAGCTATATTCCCAAAAAAGCCATGAATTTTATATCCCTAATCACCAAAACAGCCGTAAGAACAATAACATCTCTGCTCAAAACCTACGGAACGCTTATGATGATTACCTTTGGTGAACTTACGCTTGGTTTTTTCATCATGCGGCTTTTCGGCTACAATATCGGCAACATCGTAACCACCGCATTCATTATCGCCTTAATAGATATTTTGCCGATTCTCGGCACAGGAACGGTGCTTATCCCCTGGGCATTATTTGAAATAATCACGGACAACACGGTTCAGGGCATAATGCTGCTGGTGATGTTCGGGATAATCGGTATTATCCGCAACTTTCTCGAGCCGAAGTTCATGGGCAGCAGTCTCGAGCTGCACCCCTTTTTTACCTTGAGCAGCGTCTATATCGGCGGCAAGATATTCGGCGCTTCGGGCATAATTATCCTGCCACTTGCATTAATAGTGCTCCGCGAAACCTACAGCAATCAAAAAACAACACAGTAAATGATAATTTACAGTAGAACTAAAGTCGAGCATGTACAATGGGAATCCAAAGGGAGACCGCCATTCCTTGAATGGCGGCGGTCCTCTTGGCGGGGGCGAATGGGACACCGCTATTCCTTGAATAGCGGTTAAGCCCATCGTGGGGGTTCGCCAGCCATTCCTTGAATGGCTGAGGCAACGCCACTTACCACCCAATATAAATTATGATTTGCTTTATTAATATTATGATTATGGCTATGATTGTTAAATTGCCGCAGAAAAACTGCGGCAAAAAACAACAGATTATTTTTTTTCGTTCTCTGATTTGCAGCCTCCGTTTTTCGGCGGCTGCTTCATAAACCACTGATAGAGCCGCCTGAACGCCATAAACAAAAACAACAGCATTATGACGTAGGGCACCAAAAGCGGAAATCCTTCATAAACTCCGACATTCAGACCGTAAATTACAACTATAACCAGTACAAAGTATGCCAAACCGGAAATTATTGCCTTATTGCTTTTATATTTCATTCCAAGATATTGCAAAATTTTTTTGACATTAAAATTTTTATAATCAAATTTTTTCTCACTCATTTTAATCAACCTCCGGATTATTTCACTCCGGGAAAGCCGAGCCGCTCGAGAGCTTTGTTTGCCTCAGTCACACCGCCTCTTGCCGCGCGTCTGTACCACCCTGCCGCTTCCGCAAAATCCTTATCGGTGCCATGACCTGATTCACAGCAGCAGCCAAGTATAAACTGCGCATGAGGCAGTCCGCTTTCGGCTGCATTTCTGATGAAATTAAAGCCCTTTTCCTCATCCTTTGCCACGCCGCTTTTACCAAAAAGATAAAGCACACCAATGTTCAGACAGGCTTCCGGCATTTTGGCGTCGGCGGCCTTTTCCATCCACTCAATTGATTTTTTTATGTCCGGCTGAACTCCTATGCCCTCCTGGTAGCAGTAGGCAAGATTAAGCATTGACTCTCTTACGCCGCCGTCGGACGCTTTCTGAAAACATTCAAAGGCCTTATCGTTATTATTTTCCAATCCGCACAAGCCCTTAAAATAGCATATTCCGAGCTTGTGCTCAGCGAGCGGGAATCCGGCATCGGCAGATTTCTGCCAATACTCTGCTGCGGCTTCTTCATTCTTCTCAACGCCCTTGCCTTCCGCCAGACACACGCCATAATCGCACTGAGCAAGTGGGTTGCCGTCGTCAGCCAGCTTTTTAAAAATCTCCGCTGCCTCCTGCAGACTGCCTTCTTCGAGCAGACTGCAGGCTTTCTCATAAACTTCATCAGTCATCATATCTGTATATTTATCTGCCATATGCTTAAAGTCTCCTAAACTAAAAAATTAAAATATCGCCTTAATTATATCAGCACAAATAGTCATTGTCAACAAACATTCAGTTAATTTAAAACGAGATTCATGTTAAATTTATTTTTCGGTTTTGTCAAGAATTTCTCTCAGCTCGCTCCAGCTGTTTATCTCAAAGCCATCGGTCAATTCACATTCCGAATCATAACGCAGATATTCCTTGTACCAGACAGGCGTTAATCCCGCTGCAATCGCTCCATCTATATCAGCCTTGAATTGATCACCGCAGAACCACGCATCCTCCGGCTTAATTCCCGCCTTTGCCAGCGCCACTTCAAATATATGCGGACTTGGCTTGCGGAATACATAATCACTGGAGGCTATCACAAAATCAAATTGTGCGTTCGGGATGTACTTTTCCAATCTCCTGCGCAAAGTTTCGCTGCAAAATGAAAGGTTGCTGATAACACCGGTGCGGATACCCTCCTCCCTCAGATATTCCAAAAATTCCGCAATGCCCCGGCAAGGCTCTGCAGGTGCTGCGGCATCCCAGAAAATCGTCTCATACTCGCGCAGATCGCGGTCAAATTCAATACCGCGCTTGGCAAATATGTACTGATTTATCTCAAATTCCGGCAGTTCTTGCAGACACTTGTGGCGAGTCGCAGGGTCGAATCTGCCCAAATCGCTGTTTAACTGCTCCACATCGCGCTGAATCTGCCCGCCCGTTATATTGTCAGGATTGCTCAAAGCGTACTTCAGAAGCTCCGAGTAACCTTTCACACCATCGTAATACAATTCATTTATCAATGTCTGACCGTAATCAAACAGTATCAGTTTCGGTTTTCTCATAAATTTCACTCTCCCTAATAAATCTCAGCCGCATCCTTCGGCAGATTTCTGACATGCCTCAAAAAGCTCATGCAATTTTCACTTTCAACATTATTGTAAGCAAAGCCGAGCTTCTCGCCAACATATTGAGCTGTAGCGTCAAACAAATCACACATTCTGAAAACCGCATCCCAGCACTCATTTACATCTGCCGAACTGTATGTGGCAAGATATGTGTTCCATTCGTTCTCGTCGAGCCATCGGTACATATATTTTCCTGATTTACCCACACTTACCGAAAAATTCGTAATTATGCCGATTTTCCACGACAGCATTTTCTCCAATTGCTTGCGCACACAGAAATTCAGCATATCCATAACATACGGCATTTCATTGCGCCACAAGCCCTTTGCAACGTTGTTGAGACACCACCAAAACTCGTTACAGACTGCCGAAAATTGCGCCTTTGACGGAGCCTTAACCCAATAATCCTCGTCAGTCGGTTTGGAAAATTTCGTAAAAATACAATCTTTATCCAGAAGAATCCTGCACAATTTGTCGTTCAATATATTCTCCTGCGCATGCGGTATGCTCTCCACATGCAGGTCAATTCTATTCCCGTCCTTAAACTGCATAAGCCAGCCGTAAAAATTCTCCTTGTCGCTCGGAAAATCGGGGTGCTCGTCGGGATACTGCATAAACAGCCGCTCGCCGAATCTGTCAATCCAGCTTTTATCTTCAATGTACGGCTTTGTGTCGGTTACAACATACACCACGTCATAATCCTGAAAAATATCCTTAGGGACGTTGGGGTTAGTCCGCGAACCGTTCATATATACACAACGGATGCGCTCATCGCGCTCGGCTGTATCAAGAATAAGCCTGTACATTTCATTTTCTGTTCTCATTTTCCCATCACCATTCAAACAAATTAAAATTTTTTCCGGATAAAAATTCACGTTAATTATACCATATGCTTGAATTAATTGCAAACAGCAAAAAGCGCGAAAATCCGTTACTGAGCGGTGTGTTAATTGACTTATTCGGCGTTTCATTATAAACACTGCTAAACTCCGCCAATTCACCGATCAATTCAAGCATTTTTTGTTTTTCTGTCAAGCTTTGCCATTATCATCGACGCGCCGCATATTACCGATGCCGTTATCGCTATATATATTGTATAATACGGCAGGGCGCTGCGATTCACTATGAACGGCAGGAATGAAAGTGCCGCAGAGGGCGGAAAATACACCTTGCTGACATTAAGAAGCAGCAGCGTCAGAATTATTGTAACCGCACTGCTTATCATCACACTCAGCCCCAGATATTCCGTAAGTATCAGGCGACATTCCGAGCCTATTATCGCGCACATTACCGTTACAGCTAATATCTTGAGTTCTTTGCCGCGCAGCTTATTCGACGGCGGCATCATCTCAGCAAACATCACAATCAGCGGCGGGGCGATAAACAGGTAATTGCCCGACAGTACGGGATATATGGAATACAGCATAATGCACACCGCAAGCCATGTCCAATGCAGAAATTGATCCGACCAATTCATCTTAACCGGCACATGCCTGCGAACCCTGCGGAAGCCCGATTTTTCCAATATCCACTGCGTTGCGGCGATGATCACCGAAAGCACAAACACACTTATCGGATAAATTATAGATTCCGTGTGCATCAGCAGCGGCAGTATGCACGCAGAAATCATCGGCACAAGAGTGCATTTGGTCAAAGTAAGGCTAACAGCCGCAAATACAAAACATATGAATATTTTCAGCAACATTGGTATGGGAAGAAATGCCGACACCGCATAACCCGCCAAGGAGGAGATAGTCATAAGCGCGACAAACTTTACGCGGCTGACCTCCCACACCTGCCGCTCGGCAATCAACGCTCCCGTAACCAGTGCGGCTATTTCGGGAAAAATAATTTCCGGCTGTTCAAGCAGGGCTGATACAGTCATCATGCCGAAAATTATTCCGCCTGCGGTCAAATTGCGTATTAATTGGCATCCCGACGTATTTTTCATAAAAACAATCACATCTTACTTTTTTATTTTTTATCCATTATATCATATTTAACCCTGCCTAACAAGAAAATAAAATACTTTCGGCGGCTTTTTTTACAAATAAATGAATGATTTTTTATGATAATTCACAAATATTTAAATTTATTTTAATTTTTTGCAAAAAACACTTGCAAAGTTTAATTGTATGGTTTATTATTTAGTTTACAATAATTGAAATATCTGCTAGACGAACCATACAGAAGCAACCATTGTTTCACATTCTGTCAACGACGGCAGTGACCGTATGGGGATAGCTCTCCGGAGAATTCTGCTTGATAACAATGCAGATGCCGAAGGGGCAAAGCGCATTTACTGCGCTAATCTCTCAGGCAAAAGGACGGAGTTTGGAGTTTGTTTTCAATGCGATTGACAGAGCTGTATCGAAAGCAAATTTTATAATTAAGTCTCTATTACGGGGAGTCTCGCAGAATATGCGGATTCTCCGTTTTTTATTGTAAATATTACATTTGAAAGGATTGTAAAAATGGACGTATTTATTCAAAAGCTTACCGAGGTCAACTCTGTTGTCAACAATTTCGTGTGGGTCACGCTGGGTCTGGTGCTCCTGCTGGGTACGGGCATCTTAATGACCTGCCTGACAAAATTCTTCCAGGTAACACACTTTGCCCACTGGATCAAAAACACCATCGGCAGCATCTTCCACAAAAACATCTCTTCTCACTCCAAGGAAAAGGCATCCATATCACAGTTTCAGGCTCTTTGTACCGCTCTCGCCGCAACAGTCGGCGTAGGTAACATTGCCGGTGTAGCGGCAGCTATCGCCGCGGGCGGTCCCGGCGCAATATTCTGGATGTGGCTGGCTGCATTTTTCGGCATGATGACCAACTACTCCGAAAATGTACTCGGCATATACTACCGCAGAAAGAATGAACACGGTGAATGGACCGGCGGCGCAATGTACTATCTTCAGGACGGTCTGGGCGGTAAGAAGCACTGCAAAAAGCTCGGCCGCGTGCTGGGTATTCTCTTTGCATGCTTTGCCATTCTTGCGTCTTTCGGTATCGGCAATATGAGTCAGGTCAATACAATTGCAACCAACATTTCAAGCGTATTCAAGATTGACGCCCTTATTAATATTGAAGTAGGCGGCACAAATCTTTATATGATCATTATTGGTGTTGCCCTTATGATTCTCGCCGGTCTTGTCATTGTCGGCGGCATCAAGAGAATCGGCTCTGTCACAGAAAAAATCGTTCCGTTCATGGTCGTATTTTACATACTGGGTGCAATTGTGATAGTTGGCTTCAATTACGCAAATATTCTTCCCGCCCTCAAGGCAATTTTCAAGTTCGCTTTCGGAGTACCGGCAGTAGCAGGCGGCGTGACAGGCATCGTTGTCAAGGAAGTCGTTACATGGGGCTTCAAGCGCGGCGTGTTCTCCAATGAAGCCGGTCTCGGCTCATCCGTTATGGTGCATTCCGCTTCAAATGTCAAGGAGCCTGTGCGCCAGGGCATGTGGGGTATCTTTGAAGTATTTGCCGATACAATCATAATCTGCACACTCACCGCAATGGTTATCCTCACTTCCGGGCTTGTTGACCTCAAAACAGGCTTCATGCTCACCGATTCCGAAAAGACTGTGCTTGTATCTGACGCTTTCAGACAGACTTTCACAAAAATCGGCGGCGCAGGTTTGGGAGCATTCGGCGGCGGATTTATCGCTGTTGCTATTCTCTTCTTTGCTTTTTCCACCGTCCTCGGCTGGTCCTACTACGGCACAAAGGCATGGGAATTTCTCTTCGGCACTAAGTCAACAATGATTTACAAGGTCGTATTTGTCGTTATGATAATCTGCGGCGCAACAATGTCGCTCGACCTCGCATGGGACATTTCAGACACATTCAACGGTCTTATGATGATTCCAAACCTTATCGGTGTGCTTTCACTCTCCGGTCTGGTTATGAAAATCACCAAGAACTACGTTGACCGCAAGCTGAAAAACAAAAAGTACGTTGAGCCTATGCTCTCGGTATTCGAGGACATCAACGCTGAACAGATTCAGAAAATGAAGGATGACGGCGAGTATTAATTTGCCCGCAAACCATCAAAAATATAATGCAAAAAATCCGTTCGCCAACCAAAAATTGACGAACGGATTTTTTAGCAGCATATTCGGTTTGGAGCATCAGGAACAATTAAGCTTAAAGAAACTTACCAAAATAATCACAATAATTTTACTATGAAAAAAAGTCTATAATAGAATTACAAAAATTACCTCTTGCCTTTTCTACGATTATGATTTATAATAATCATAGAGAGAGGACAGCGGCAAGAACTGCCCCACTCTATTTTGGGAAGTTGAGATTCTGTTGAATTTATTTAGCATTATTCAGCAGAATCTTTTCTTTTAGCTTCGGATATAACTGCGTTAATTAACTCCAAAGCCTTGTCTTTATTATCACTTTCAAGCAGAGCTTTAAGTGAAAGCAGAAGCGTAAGAAGTTCCAGTCTTGTCATATCGTCTTCCATGTAAATCTCCTTTCCGGCTCTTGCCGCCGTATTGTTAAGGATTATATTAGCCCTTAACTGTGAAAATTATAATACATGATGCAATTATTTGTCAAGATACTTAACCAAAAAGAGCAGAGCCGTTCTGCTCTTTTTTTGCATATTCTCTTTCCTTTCAGTGTGTATTATTCTACACCTGCTTTAAAACTGTAAATAGGTTTGATTATCGCATCAATTTCTACCGTTGGCTCGATATTGTCCACAATATCCTCAATGCGCTTGTATGCCATCGGACATTCATCAAGCGTTTCGCTGTTGATTGATGTGGAATAAATTCCCTCCATTTCCTTGCGATATGCAGAAACGGTGAAGCTTTCCTTTGCCTGTCGGCGGCTCATCAACCGTCCTGCTCCGTGTGGAGCGGAATAATTCCAGTTGGGGTTGCCCTTACCCGTGCAAATCAGGCATCCGTCACGCATGTTAATCGGAATAATCAGCCTTTCCCCTGCCTGCGCTGATACTGCGCCCTTGCGAAGTATCATATTTTCGGTGTCGATATAATTGTGAATCGTGGTAAACTGCTCATCTACCTTCAGTTTCATGCCGCGAACAATTTCTTCCATCATCGCCCGGCGGCTCAACGCCGCAAATTCCTGCACAATTTTCATATCGTGAATATAGCTTGTGAAGAGATTGCCGCTCACATAGGCAAGCTGCTTGGGCACATCGGTGCTATGCCCGGCATGCATTGCCTTTATTGCGGCTTCAAGCTCGGTTTCTCTTCCCTCTGCCTTGTACTGCTCAATCAACTTTTGCAGTTCGTCATGAGGAACACTGTTCAGGCTCTTCCAAGCGAGTGTCTGATAATAATCGGCAACCTCAAGTCCTAAATGCCGGCTGCCCGAATGTATCACGACATAAATTTTTCCGTTCTCGTCCTTATCGGCTTCAATAAAATGATTGCCGCCGCCCAGCGTTCCCAAGCTGCGGTAGGCGCGCCCGATGTCCACCTTTTTTGCGCAGTAAAGCTCATTGAGGTCAATCTGCTCGGCAAACGAGTGATTCTTGCCGCGAATACTGAAGCCTGCGGGAATCGTCTGCCGAATCAGCTTATCAAGCTTCTGCACCTCGATAAATTTATTTTTCACCTTGATAACTTCCATGCCGCAGCCGATGTCCACGCCCACCAAATTCGGCACCACTGTGTCGGATATGGTCATAGTCGTGCCTATCGTACATCCCATTCCCGCGTGGACATCGGGCATTATGCGTATTTTTGAATTATATGCAAACGGCTGGTCGCACAGAGTCTTGATCTGTTTCAGTGCGTCGTTCTCCACTACGCTCGCAAAAACCTTTGCCTCGTTATACTTACCCTTAACAATTTGCTCCATTATATATTCTCCCCTCTCATAATATAAAAAGTTAAGCAATAAATCATAATTTATATTGGGTGATCAGGGGCGTTGCCCCCGAACCCCCACGAAGGGCTCTGCCCCTCGACCCCGCCAAGAGGACCCCCGCCATTCAAGGAATGGCGGTATCCCCTTGGATTTCCATTGTACATGCTCGACTTTAGTGCATCGCTAAATTATGATTTATTTGTGTATCTTATCACTTTTACTCATTTATAATAAAAAATCTCCGCTGACGTACAGTTAATAATATACCGTACAGCTGCGGAGATTTCAATATTTTAAACCTTAAGAATATCTAAAGATTTGCATTTCAGCAGGATATGGCGTGACCTATTCTCTCGCCTCTGCGAACTCTGGTTTCCTTCCCCAATCTTGTATTTACCATAAATTCGTCATCAGGCTGCATTGCGCCTTTTTTGAAAAGAATCATCACAGCGGCATTGTCGCAGAGAAATCTGCCCTTGTCCTGCCCTCTGACAAAAGCCACATTCTCGCCCAGTTCGCTCTGCTCAATTCCCTTTGAATTTCCGCAGATTTCCACCTGTGCTATTTTATAGAAACTCTCCGTGTTGAGCAGGGAATAATGCCTTGGTCCGTAAAGTCCCATATTTTCGGGATTTTCATTGTCATTCACTGCCGAACTGCCGCACACAACGCCGTTGTCAATATAGATAAATCTGTGCGGGTCAGCCTGGTCAAGACGTATAAACAAAGCTATTCCCTCGGCGAATTCCCTCGCAGCCGACGCATCGCCCAGCAGTTTGTTAATCGAATACATATATCCGTCGCAAGGAATCATTGAAAAACTGTTTATAAAATGCGCTGTAAGCCAACCGTCACACGGACTTATCAGAGAGTTTGGGGTATTATCAACGGGACGCGCACTTTCGTTGTAACTGCGTGAAAGATAATCGCAGAAGTTTTCGTAATTGCTGGGGTGAGTTTCCTTACAGCAGGACAAATCCACACCGTATTTTTCCATGTGGCTCTTTATTTCAATGCGGGAAAAAACACCGTTTTTTATTTTGCATTCAACGGGGACATAATCCTTAAGACCGCCGCATATTACAGGACGACCGCCGTATCCTTTTATCTGATTATTCATAATAAGCCTCCGTAAGTACGATGATATATTATATATTATACATAATTTGTACCCGAATGTAAAGAAAATATCTGAACTATTTTATAAAATTATTGTTTAGCATCATTTGCGGTATATTCCCACATTTTTCTGATATGCTTATTTATTTCGGAATAGTTATATATCTTTTCAGATTTCTCTCGACTCATAGGATCGTTTATCTTATAACCGCCGTTTTCATCCATAGCATAAATCACCACCGCCGTGCTAAGCAGCTTGCCATCGGTCAGACATATCACTGTCGATCCGGACTCAATCGAGCGGTTCAGCTTGCCTTCACTTACAGGAATCTGGGCAACCTTCAGTCCTATATTGCGCGCGCCCTCTGTAAGCAGTTTTTCCGGCTTGGACTCCCACCCATTCTGCACAGACATATCTGCAATATACACAGGCGACATGGAAACATCCTGCAATTTATAAATCGCGGTCATCGAAAGACAAACCGGCGCGCTTCCTTTGAGTCCAAGCACACTGCCGTTATAGCTCATATATCCCCAGCGCGAATCCCATTGCCGAAGCAGCGGAGGCTGCTGACAATTAGTATATTGCGTCAAATCAATTTTTTCCGCCGTGCCCTCAGTAACCTTTTTGGGATAATTAAGCACGAAATCAGTTGTTTCACTGTTGCTTTCCAGCAGTTCCACCAGCTCATCGGGATAATCCGAGCGGCTGTAGCCATGTGCCTGAGCGTAGTCATTTACTGCCTTTTCGGCGGAATTGCTGACATTAATACCGCCTAAGTATTTCAGTCCGCAGTTTATCACCAAAATTGCCATGACGCCGGCAAAAACCTTGCCGAACGAAGGATAAGAAGCCTTTTTCTTGCTCATATATAAAAAATCCACTCCTGTTTTGCAATATCGAATAGGATTATTCTATCATAAAAATCGCAATATTGCACTAAATTTTTTTATTTGCTTTAAATTTCAATTTTCGGGTTCTCATTTGAGGTGTGTGAGCATATATTGACTTAAGGAGAATACAGTCACCGACGGAGGTTCAACTGATATGAATGATGAAAGAAATTCACCCCGCATTCCTCACAACATTACAATGAGCGACCGAAAAAACTTAGTCATCTCAGGCGTAGAAGAGGTAGTCAGCTGTGACAGCGAAATCATCGTGATACGCACAGTCATGGGCGAGCTTACTATCAACGGCATAAAGCTTCACATGGGCAGCTTTAACCGCGACAGCGGTGAGCTTAAGCTTGACGGGCAGATAAAGGAATTGATTTATACCGACGTTGACACCCAAAAACGCGGATTTTTCTCACGATTGCTGAGGTAATGAATGATTTTTAAGCAGGGAATGGTAAAATTACATGCAATATTTGGAGATTACGGATATATTTTCTATGCTTCAGGCGCTCCTGACCGGCGCAGTTATGGGTGTTTATTACGACATATTCCGCTTTGTGCGCAGAATATTCAAGTTCAGCGCCTTTTCGGTCGCTGTGCAGGATATATTTTTTTGGGTAACTTCAGCCGTACCTGTTTTTTTTATATGCATTAAACTAAACGGCGGATATTTGAGAATTTATTTTATCATATTTACACTAGTCGGCTGGTTTATTTACTTCAAAACTATAGGAAAGCTGATTTTTATTGTATTTGACCGAATCATAAATATCATTCGTCGCATTTTTGCAATATTTCGCCGAAGAATTATCAAAATCGGAGAAAAAGTTCTATTAAAAAAATCTAAATAGTTTATAAATTATGTGTGCAATAGCCAAAAAATATTTTTTTTAAATTAATTTTCAAAATCCCTTGCAATCATCATCAAAACTGGTATAATTAATGTATTACATTTATTGACCACAAGCTGATGAATGTACGCATCTGAGTTCTTGTCCTTATCTGCTTAGTCCGGTAAATACTTTTGCAGATTCTCGGACAATACACGTCTATTCTTTTGGTTCTTATCGGGGTATTTTAAATCAATGAAAAAACGCACATCAAACTCGGTCAGCAGCAAGTTTTTTGCCGCTGCCTCTAATAATTTCGTGACGAAAAAAGTCGCAGCTCATATGAAAAGAGCGAAAAAACGCCGCATGAAGTATGCGCAGAATACTCATCCGCTCAGCTTCACAACAAAAGCGGTTTTTGGCATTATCGTATTTGCACTCTCTGTAGCTGCAATTGTTTCTTTGGTCAAATCGCAGATTTCAATCAGCGAAAAGCAGAAGATTCTCAACGACCTTAACTTTCAGATACAGCAGCAGCAAACAGCAAACGATAATCTCGAGAAAAAAATCAACGGCAGTCTTGATGATTATATCGAAGAATATGCCAGAGATAAGCTTGACATGGTAAAACCCGGCGAACGTGTATACATAAACACCGCCGGCAATTAATAGATGATTTATTCGGGAGGATCATTTCGTATATGGCTTTTGAGGTTGGACAGATTGTTGAAGGCAAGGTTACCGGCATTATGAATTACGGTGCATTTATTGATCTCGGCGACGGGACTTCGGGTATGGTTCACATTTCCGAGGTTGCGCCTACTTATGTCAAGGAGATCAAGGATCATCTCACCGTTGGTCAGCAGGTAAAGGTTAAAATCCTTTCCATGGACGAAGGCAAAATAAGCCTTTCCATCAAGCAGGCTATGCCTAAGCCGCAAAATAACAGCAGCAGACCAAATAATAACGGCGGCAAGCCCAGAAACGGCGACAGAGGTACATCAAACAGACCGCGCGGTAACAGATACGGAAATAACGGCGGGCGTCCTGACAGCTATGATTGGGGGCGCAAGCAAAACTCCTCGGACAATTTTGACGAAATGCTCTCCAAATTTATGGCGTCAAGCGATGAGAAAATTTCCGGACTCAACAAAAAACAGGGCGAAAACCGCCGCAGCCGCAAGGGTGGAAACAACGGCGGAAACCAATGGTAACGCCGGTTTATCGGTCACTATCAAACCGTATTACATATTAATTTTCGGCACCAAGCGGAGTTTTGTTTTTACAACTCCGCTTATTTTGTGTCTGCAAAGGAAGGTAGCTTAATTTTGACATTTACCAATGCATACATCTACACCGCCGAGGGAAGTCCTATTGAATGCGGATACCTGCGGACGGAGGGCAAAATTATTATCGACGTCGGTGATATGAGCAGCTTTACTGCCGGGGATGGCGAACAAATTGAGGACTTGTGCGGTCGCAGCATATATCCCGGATTCGTCGACGCGCACACGCATTTGGGTATGTGGGACGACGGTCTGGGCTTTGAGGGTGATGACGGAAACGAGGACAGCGATCCTGTTACCGCGTCGCTGCGCGCGATTGACGCCATCAACAGCTTTGACCGCTGCTTTGCCGAAGCCCACAGCGCGGGAGTAACCACTGTTGTAACCGGTCCGGGAAGCGCAAATCCCATCGGAGGTTCAATGGCGGCGATAAAAACCACAGGCGGACGCGTTGACAAGCTGATCGTCAAATCTCCCGTTTCAATAAAAATGGCGCTGGGCGAAAATCCAAAAACCACATATCACGGCAAGGATGAATCTCCCGTTACACGCATGGCAACTGCCGGAATTATCCGCGAAGCCCTTGTCAAAGCCAAACGATACGCGCAGGACATCGAACGTGCAAGCGAGGACGATGATTTTGACTTGCCGGAATTTGACGCTGACTGCGAGGCTCTCCTGCCTGTAATACGCGGGGAGCTGCCGGTTCACATACACGCTCACCGCCGAGATGATATTTTCACCGCTGTGCGCATCGCCGAGGAGTTTTCTTTGGATTATGTGTTGGTTCATGCGACTGAGGGATACATGTGCGCAAGCGATTTGTCTGAATGCGGCGCGCGGATATTCTCGGGACCTCTGCTCTGTGACCGCTCAAAGCCTGAGCTGGTAAATCTGACGCCTGCCTCAGCGGGAATTCTTGACAAAGCCGGCATAAAATCCGCAATCATAACCGACCATCCCGAAACCCCGATACAATACCTCGCAATATGTGCCGGTCTTGCTGTACGCGAGGGCATGGATCACGACAGTGCGATTAAGGCTATTACGATAAATCCCGCTGAGATTCTGGGAATAGCTGACCGCGTTGGTTCGATTAAATCAGGCAAGGACGCCGATTTTTCTATATTTCCTCGAGGCTGTGATCCGCTCACGCTCGCCGCAAAGCCGGACGAAGTATATATCGACGGCAAGGCTGTTTTTAAATCATCACAGCACAATTGATTTAATGGAGAAGTGAAAATTATGAGAATTATAAATGCTTCCGAAATTTCAGATACCGTGCGCAATTTATGCATTCATGCTAACAAAGTGCTGCCCTGCGACCTCGTTGAGAAGATAAATTCCTGCTCAAAATGCGAAACATCTGCACTGGGACGTTCCATTTTCGGAGATATGCAGGCTAACATTGACGCCGCCGCCGAGTTGGATATACCGGTGTGTCAGGACACGGGCATGGCTGTGGTATTCGCTGAAATAGGTCAGGATGTTCACATTGAGGGCGGACTTTTTGAGGATGCCGTAAACGAAGGGGTACACCGCGGCTACACCGAGGGGTTGCTCAGATGCTCGGTAGTTAGGGATCCGCTTCGCCGCGCCAATACAGGCGACAACACTCCCGCTGTGATACATACACGCATCGTTGCGGGTGAAAAAATAAAAATAACCGTTGCGCCAAAGGGCTTCGGCAGTGAAAACATGAGCCGATTGAAAATGTTCACTCCGGCCTGCGGTCGCGATGATATTATCGCGTTTATCGCCGAAACCGCAAAAATCGCCGGCGGAAATCCCTGCCCGCCGATGGTGCTGGGCGTCGGCATAGGCAGCGACTTTGAGGGCTGCGCTCTGCTTGCAAAAAAGGCTCTCTGCCGAAGTCTTGATACACCGAATCAGGATGAATTCTACCACCGCATGGAGTCGGACGCTCTGGCTGCCGTCAACGCAACCGGAGTCGGACCGCAGGGGTTCGGCGGAAGTATAACTGCGCTGGCAGTTAACATAGAAACCGCGCCGACACACATTGCAGGTCTGCCCGTGGCGGTCAATGTTGGTTGTCATGTTACAAGACACGCTTCGGCTGAAATTTAATCAATTGACAGAATTGTGGTTCGTCTGTGGGCGAATCACATTTTTTTATTTTATTGTGAATATTATTGCAATTAAGTTTACCTTTTTGTAGCTTTTCAACAAACTCACCGTCACAAATTCGGCATATAAAACATCGCTTTTTCATTCTAATTATGCTATAATGTTTTTAACAGTAAAAGTCCACGATAATTTTAGAGTTATTATGTCACGTTGTCCTGCAATGTCGTGATTCTTTTACAAACAAGGAAAGGACGGTTTTTTATGAAAAAAGCGAAAAAACGAGCCTTGAGCCTGCGCACATTGACCGTATCAATGCTGATGGTCATTCTGCTGGCGGCTCTGGCGGTATTCGTCAGTACCAACGCCTCAAGTGCTGTTTCCGACAGTGATATGCTGTCAGCGAAAGAGGTATCCGAATTCGGTGAACCGAAAATCACGATGACAACTGAGGAGCGTAGCTATAACTACCTTGAATTCAGTGTAACGGTTTCCGGCTCAGATCATTCTCAGCTTTATATTGACTGGGGTGACGGAAATCCCGCAGAGGTATCCTCCTCCGATATAGTTGATGTAATGTGTTCGGGAGATGTTTTGGGCAACACTATCAAAATTTACAGTGAACAGACCATAACTGAATTTTCATGTACTGGACCAATGGTTGTTTCATCTATTGATGTTTCAAAATGTGTTGATTTGGAAAGCCTTACTATTACAAATAGTTTGCTGAAAAAACTCGACATTTCCCAAAACACTAAATTAACCACATTGAATTGTGGGAATAATCCTCTAACCGAGTTAGACACTTCCAAAAACACTATGCTGACCAAGTTGGATTGTGGATATAGCAATCTATCAAAATTAGACCTTACAAATAACACTAAACTTGAATACCTTGGTTGTTCGTATAATGAGTTAACTGAACTCGATCTTTCTAAAAACACAAATCTTAGGATATTAGATTGTAGCTCAAACAAACTCAGATTTGCGGATATAAAAGTTGATTATTCAAAATTAACTTCCACCAATATTGGAAGACAAAGGATCGTGCCGGCTAAAGCTGAACCCGGTGTTACAATTGACTTGTCAGCAGAATATTCAATTAACGGTAATATCACCTCTTATGAATGGAAATCTTTAACTACTACAGATAATAACACATCTTATACTACAATTACTCCTACAACCTCGGAAAATGGAGTTTTCACTTTTGGTGAGGAATTTGACGGTAAAAAGATATATTGTAGGATGACCATCATGCTTAGTGATGCCCCGAATGATGTTGTTAATTTTACAACTTCATATATAATAATCCAGTCACCTGCGAGTGAAGATGATATGCAAATCACCATGACCACATCCAAAAATATTGGTGATACATTTGAATTTAAGGCAGCATATTTATACCATTATTCCGGTACAACAGAAATAGACGGTGTGGAAGAATTTATTGAATATGATGAATGTATACCGCTTGAAAATATATATGTTGACTGGGGCGATGGAAAAATTGTACCGGTAGACTCTGAATATGACGGCGGATATAATTGTTGCTACTCCGGTGAACTAAAAGGAAATACCGTAAAAATATATACAACAGATAGTTTATATGATACCAGGCAAGTATTAGAATACTTTAAATGCAAAGAGCAAGGATTGACATCAATTGATGTTTCAAAAGTATCAAATTTAAAGGAGTTTGATTGTCATGGTAACAATCTTACAAATCTTGATGTATCTCAAAACACGCTTCTTACTTATTTAGACTGCTCCGAGAACCAAATATCTGAACTTGATGTTTCTAAAAATATCAATCTAAAATTTTTGGAATGTTATATTAACAATATCCCTTCATTAGACATTTCAAAACACAGCAACTTAATAAGCATTGATTGTGGAAAAAACCCATTAAGCGAATTGAATGTTTCCAATAACACTAAACTTCAAAGTCTGCTTTGCTGGGAAACCAATATAACCGATTTGGATATATCTAACTGTACAGATTTATACAGCTTGTATTGCAATGCTTGCAGACTGACTAGTTTGGATGTTTCTAACAACATTAATTTAGAATATTTAGCTTGTAACCAAAATCAGTTGACACAACTGGACGTATCAAACTGTCCGAAATTAGATATTATGTGTGTCGATAAAAACAATTTAACTGAATTAGATATATCGCAAAATACTAAAATCAACATTCTTACTATTTCCGGAAATAATATCAGATTTTCAACCTTGAAAATCGATCCCAATAATTTCCTATTTATCAATGAAGAATTAGATAAAGAACAAAATCCCATAGAGATAGCATCATCCATCGCAATCGGCGATACTATCGACCTTTCATCAGAATATGATTTCTACGGTACAAAGACTGATTACACATGGTATGATTCCGACGGCAGCGAAGTTACACCCACAACATCTGAAAACGGCGTGTTTACATTCGGCGAGGAATTCGGCGGCAAAACAGTCTATTGCACAATGACTAATTCGCTCTGTCCTTACATGATACTCAAAACTACCAGTGTAAATATCCCCAGCAACAAGCCTTGCGAGCATAAGAATACTGAGATTCAGAATGCAAAAGAAGCAACCTGCGCTGAGGAAGGATACACAGGCGACAAGGTTTGCAGCGAATGCAAAAATACAATTGAAACAGGCACAGCTATACCAAAGCTCACTGCTCACAAACTCGGCGATTGGCATTATGCCGATGAAACTTCACACAAACGTTCGTGCAGCTTGTGCGATTATGAGGAAACTGACAGTCACTTTGGCGGCATGGCAACTTACACCGAGCAGGCTAAGTGCGTACTGTGCGGCGCAGGATACGGCGAGCTCAAGGCTGCTGCAATCAGCTTTAACACCGAAGCACTTACCCTGATAGTCGGAGATTCTCAAACGGTAACAGCCTGCAAATATCCCGAAGAACGTGAGGATTCAATCACATGGACATCCTCCAAGGAAAGCGTTGCAGCAGTCGACGCAAACGGCAAGGTTACTGCTGTGGCGAAGGGCAAGGCTGTTATCACGGCAAAGCTGAGTAACGGCAGTAGCGCGTCAATACAGGTCACTGTAGTTAGTCAGCCGCGCCGCGAAACTCAATCAATTGTAATTAAAAAATCAGCTTGCACTTTAACGATAAAGCGCAGCAAACTCAATCCAACGGTCAGTCTCTACGCCTCAATAAAGGGAGACGCTACGGGCAAATCGTGGTATTCCGACAATGTAAACGTCGCAACTGTAAACAAGAGCGGCAAGGTGACGGCAGTGGGCGAAGGTACAGCGAATATCTACTGCCGCACGGCTGACGGAACTACAAGCGCGCCTTGTGTG
>JAQXFQ010000192.1 GCA_029005175.1 Bacillota bacterium | reverse complement strand
CTGAATGAGGTTTACAACCACATTGACGGTGCAGGACTAACTGAGGTCATGTCGCGAATCGGCTACCATGCTATCAGTACGTTAAAGCGAGCTTTGCCCAACGGCAAGGCTTTGGAGAGATTGGATTTTTGTATTAAGAATTGAGATGAAAGCATGGAGAAAAACTGCATTTCCGCCGCCTTTAAAATAAACTACGACGGCAGGATATTCACCCCGCAAAAGAACAGCGAAAACGGTGAGGTTGACGGTCGGACGATATTCAGTTATCACCAGAGCGGAAATATGCTGTGGGCAGATTACAGCGGCGGAGAGATAGTCCGGGGGCATCTGCTCGGCACGGTAGCGGAGGATGGGGCGCTTGATTTTCACTATCAGCACATCAATGCAGGCGGTCAGGTGAGGATAGGCAGATGCCGCAGTGTGCCGCAAATTACTGAAAGCGGAAAAATTGAGCTTCACGAGACGTGGCAGTGGCTTAACGGTGACAATTCCCATGGAAATTCTGTCCTTATCGAGCTGTAATTCAGCAGTAATTATAAATCGCTGACCGCAATATTGACATACAAACAATTGCGGTGCTATAATTAACTTAATATGCAAAATTCAGGTTATATGGAGGTATTTTATTATCATGAAACTCACAGGCGCAGATATAATTTGCGAGGTGCTTCTGGAACAGGGCGTTGACACTGTTTTCGGATACCCCGGAGGAGCTGTATTGAATATTTACGACGCACTTTACAAATACAGCGACAGGATTAACCACATCCTTACCGCTCACGAGCAGGGTGCGAGCCATGCCGCTGACGGCTATGCCCGCACGACAGGCAAGACAGGCGTTGTTATAGCTACGTCGGGACCCGGCGCGACCAACCTGGTTACAGGCATAGCTACAGCCATGATGGACAGCATACCTATGGTTGCTATAACAGGCAATGTGGGCACTCCCGCACTCGGCAAGGACTCCTTTCAGGAGGTAGATATAACAGGCATCACCATGCCCGTTACCAAGCACAACTTTATTGTGCGTGATGTAGAAAAGCTTGCTCCCATTCTCCGCAAGGCATTTCTTATTGCGCGCTCCGGCAGACCGGGTCCCGTACTTGTTGACGTTCCCAAGGACATTACCGCCAAGCTGTGCGAATATACCGCTGAGGCTCCCAAGGCGGCAGTCAAGGTTTCTCCCGATGAGGAAGCTGTTCTCGAAGCCGCAAAGCTTATCAACGAGGCAAAATGCCCAATGATTTACGCAGGCGGCGGCATTATCTCGGCGAATGCCTCCGAGCAGCTCCGCGCCCTCGCCGAGAAGGCTGACATACCTGTGGCAAGCTCGCTGATGGGTCTGGGCTGTTTCCCGAGCGATCACAGACTTTACTGCGGACTTATCGGCATGCACGGCGGCTATGGCAGCGCTATGGCCACCGACAACTGCGACCTCATGCTGGTAGCGGGTGCGAGATTTTCCGACCGTGTGGCAGGCGATACCAAGGCGTTTGCCAAAAACGCTAAAATTATTCAGATAGATATCGACGCCGCCGAATTTGACAAGAATGTTTTGGTTGACCTGCGTATTCGCGGCAGTGCCGACGAGGTTTTGGAAAAGCTCGCCCAGTCGGTAACCGCAACCAGACGCAGCGAGTGGGTCAATAAAATTGCAGGCTGGAACGATGAGATTCATTGCAGTCAAAAGGACGGTGACAATGCAACTCCCGAGGCTATATTCGATGAGCTGAACAAGCTTATGCGCCCTGATGACATTGTATGCACCGACGTCGGACAGCATCAGATGTGGACGGCTCAGATGTACAAATTCAAAAAGCCGCGCACATTCGCATCCTCCGGCGGTCTGGGCACTATGGGCTACGGCCTGGGGGCGGCAATCGGCTCTCAGGTGGGCAATCCCGACAAGCGCGTGGTGCTTATCACGGGCGACGGCTCTTTCCACATGAATCTCAACGAGCTTACCACCCTGGCAAGCTATGATCTGCCTGTTGTTGTTCTGATTATGAACAATCAGGTGCTGGGTATGGTGCGCCAGTGGCAGAAACTTTTCTATGACAGACGGTTCAGCCACACCGACCCCTGCCGCAAGACTGATTTTGTCAAGCTGGCCGACGCATTCGGCGTTACCGGCATGCGCATAAGCAAGGCTGAGGAAATCGAGGGCGTGTTGAAGGCGGCATTTAATGTGCACGGTCCCGTTGTCGTTGACTGCCGTATAAGCAAGGACATCAACGCTCTGCCGATGATTCCTCCCGGAGCGGGCACAGATAAAATAATCACTGAAATGAACTAATATCTTTGAAAGGAACGCAAAGAATATGTCTAACAAAAAGATTCTTTCCGCGTTGGTCAGAAATCACCCCGGCGTGCTCCAGAGAGTATCGGGACTTTTCTACCGCCGCGGCTACAATATAGAAACTATCACCGCCTGCGCCACCGAAAATCCGAAATTCACACGCATGACTATGGTTGTGATAACTAATGACGAGCTTGAAATGTCGCAGATTATCCGTCAGCTCAGCAAAATTCAGGACGTGCGCCGCATCGCCATTCTGGACGACAGCAACGCAATACTTTCAGAGTCTATGCTGGTTAAATTTGAGTGCGCGCCCGACCGCCGCACCGAGCTTTTGAATCTGACGCTTAAAAATCACGCCCATGTGGTACATATCGGCGACACTACCGCAACTATCACGGCTTCGGGCTCTCCCGATGACCTGGACGAAATGCTGCAAAATTTCAGCGGCTATCAGATAGTGGAGCTGAGCCGCTCAGGGCTGAGCGCAATGGAAGCCAGCGACCGCCCGTTTGTCAAGATGGACGACGCGGAGTTTATTAACTGAGATAAATTCAAATGGTGTAATATAGCAAAAAGCTGTAAGGAGCAAATCAGTTCCTTACAGCTTTTTATTTAATCTTATTTCATGAGTAGCCTATCCGGCAATCGTCGCTATGAGGTTTTTATAACTCATCCTCCGCGTTGTCAGATTCTTCGGCAAGCTCCGGATGCTCCTGCTCTGAATCATCTGATGCCTCAGGTTCGCTGAATTCCTCCGGCTCCCAAGGCTCGTCCTTGAGCAGGAATATGTGTCCCGAGAGGGGCGCGAGCTGCACTGTCGCGCTGAACGGAAAATCCCTGTAGGGGTACTGCGATATGCCGATTTTTCCGTTGCTGGTCACGCCGTCGCCGCCATACTGCACATCGTCGGTACACATGAATTCCGTGAGCGTGCCGCCGTGCCTGAAGCCGAGAACATGCTTGAATTGGGGGTTGGTGGAGAGATTGAGCACCACCACGACCTCCTGACCGCCGCCGCGCCGTATGAACGAAAAAATGTTGTTGTAGTCGTCGGTGGCATCTATCCATTCAAAGCCTATGCCGTTATAATCCAGCTCCCACAGCGAGGGATACCAGCGGTAAATCTGGCTCATTTCCTTGAAGAAAGCGTAAA
>JAQXFQ010000191.1 GCA_029005175.1 Bacillota bacterium | reverse complement strand
ACTTCGATTCGCACAGAGCTGTAAAATTTAAGCGCGCGACCGCCGGGGGTTACTTCGGGATTGCCGTACACTACGCCTACCTTTTCGCGGAGCTGGTTGATAAAGATGGCGATACAGTTGGATTTGCCGATTGCGCTGGTGAGCTTGCGCAGTGCCTGGCTCATCAGGCGAGCCTGCAGACCTACGAATGAGCTGCCCATTTCGCCTTCGACCTCAGCGCGGGGAACGAGAGCCGCAACCGAGTCAACTACGATTACATCAATAGCGCCCGAGCGCACAAGCTCCTCGGTAATTGCCAGTGCCTGCTCGCCGTTGTCGGGCTGAGATACGAGAAGGTTGTCTATATCTACTCCCAGCGCGCTTGCGTAAACGGGGTCAAGTGCGTGTTCGACGTCGATAAATGCCGCGTCGCCGCCCTTTTTCTGAGCTTCGGCGATGCAGTGAAGGGCGAGTGTGGTTTTACCCGAGGATTCGGGACCGTACATCTCAATGATTCTGCCGCGGGGCAGACCGCCGATTCCGAGAGCAAGGTCAAGACCGAGTGAGCCTGTTGAAATCGCCTCAACATTGAGCGATGAATTTTCACCCAGCTTCATTACCGCGCCCTTGCCGAATTGCTTTTCTATATTTGCGAGTGCTGTTTCCAACGCTTTTTTCTTGTCAACTGCCATTTAAATCAATTCCTTCCTGCTGTTGTCTGTTAGCTTGATTATATTATATATCATTTTTGCGAATAATGCAAGTGTTATCTTCAAATTTGCAACCGACAGTCCCGATAATGCACCTGTCGATGCCGCCGATGTCCTTGAAACGGCGAATCTTATCAATGCCGTTAGCCGCCATCACGGCTTCAACGCCGTCGCAAATATCATATCCCGATTCAAACGCGATAATTCCGTCAGGCTTGAGCAGGCACGTCCAATTGGCGCAGATGGCGCGGTAAAAATCCAGCCCGTCAGCACCGCCGTCAAGCGCCATGTGAGGCTCGCATTTAACCTCCCATTGCAGATTGTTCATGTCCGCCGACAGAATGTAAGGAGGGTTTGACACAATGCAGTCGAATTTTCCAATGTCGTCAAAATCGGGCGATTTAAGCACGTCGCCGATTACAGGCGTAACGCGGTTTTGCCCGAATTCGGCGATATTCTGCCGCAGATAAGGCATCGCCGCATCTGATTTTTCAAGGCAGATTACCGACGCGTCATTAATTCTGCGTGCGAGTGAAATGCCGATTGCGCCTGTTCCCGCGCACAAATCGAGAATTTTCGGTCGGTCTGTGCATTTTAATGCATTCTGCACCGCCTCAACGATAGTCAAAGTATCCTCGCGCGGAATGAGCACGCCTTGGCCCACATGCATTTCCATTCCGTCAAATTCCCACCGCCCCAGAATGTATTGCAGGGGAGTGGTGAGCCGCCTGTCTACCAATTCAATGTATTCACGCGCGGAGTCTTGGTTTGCAATATCATTACCGTGCGTTGCAAGCTGAGCGCGGCTGCCTATGCCAAACACCTTGTCAAGCAGGCACATTGCGTCAAAGGCAGGACTTTCCAGCCCTGCCTCAGTCAGCTTGTTTTTTCCGTATCTGTATAATTCGGCAACAGTTTGATTCATCAGACTATTTCTCCCTCGGAATTTTCGGGTATAACGGCCTTTATTGCGGCTATTGCACATTCAATCTGATCATCTGACGGCTCGAATGTAGTTATGTGCTGCATCCACATTCCGGGGGCGGAGAGAATTTTTGTCAGCAGGTTGTCGTGCTTGCCGCAGAATCTGATTACTTCATAACCAACGCCCATTACCAGCGGCAGACAGCAGAGTCGGATTATCGTGCGAAGCCATACCGTTTCTATTTGTATGCACATGCCCAGGACTATGCCCAGAATGAGCATGATTATGAGGAAGCTGGTGCCGCAGCGGGGATGAAAACGCTTGAACTTACGGACGTTTTCCACGGTAAGCTCCTGCTTTGCTTCGTAGCAGAATATCGTCTTGTGCTCGGCGCCGTGATATTCAAAAACTCTGTGCATTTCTTTCATGCGGGTGCAGAGAAATATGTAGAGTATAAACATTACGATTTTAAAGACGCCCTCGAATATCGAGCGCAGCAGGATATTGCCCTTGAGCGCGGGCAGCAGCATAGCCAGACCCGAATATATCGCCGACGGTGCGACGAAAAAAAGCAGAATTGCAAGTCCGAAGCCAAGCACCATGGCTATAGTCATGATGATGTTGAAAAGCTTTTCGCCGAAAATATCGTTCAGCTTTTGTTCAAACGGGGTGAGTTCTTCTTCATCGTCAGCCTCTCCTGCCAGCTCCGCAGAGCGCATAAGTGTTTTGGAGCCGAGAGCCATGGAGTCGATAAAGCCGTAAATTCCGCGCAGCAGCGGCAGCTTGAATATCGAAGGGCGTTGGCTTACGGATTTGCATTCCACGTCCTCCACGACGATTTCACCCTCGGGAGAGCGCACCGCCATAGCGGTTTTGAGCGGACCGCGCATCATTATGCCCTCAATGAGTGCCTGACCGCCTATTGAAGTGTATTTTGTTTTAGTTTTGCTCATCTTTTTTTTCTTCTTTCTTTGGTTCGTTTGGTGTGGATGAGTCCGCCGCATTGCCGACATCCGCAATCGGAAGTGTTACGGTGACATTTGTGCCGTCGCCCTCTATACTGTCTATATTGATTTCGCCGCCGTGCTTGCGGATTATTTCATCTGCAACCGCCAGACCTATGCCGAAGCCGCCTTTTTCGTTGTTTACCTTGTAAAAACGCTCCTTTATTTTTGGCAGCTGGTCGGCGGGAATGCCGCAACCGTGGTCGCGGACGCCTATGGTGATTTTGCCGTCGCTCACCGAGGTATAGACGTAAATTTCGCCGCCGGATTCACTGTATTTCATGGCGTTGTCTATGATGATTATTATGACCTGCTTCAGCTTGTCGCGGTCAGCTAAAACGGGGATGGCCTCATCCGGCTCGTAGAATGTAAGCCTTTTTTCCTCTTGCTTGGCTTTTTCGGCAAACATGAACACAACATCGTCGATTTCGGCAATTACGTCGAGCTTTTGGAAATTCATCACCATGCGCCCGCTTTGCATACGTGAGAAATCCAAAAGCTGATCTACAAGTCCGCTCAGACGCTGAGATTCCTTTATGATCACCTCAAGTCCGCGCCTTATCATAGGGTCATCGAGTGTGGGCGTGAGCATGGTTTCGCTCCAGCCTTTGATTGCCGTCAGCGGTGTGCGCAGCTCGTGCGACACCGAGGAGATGAAGTCGTTTTTTGCCTTTTCGCTAAGTGCAAGCTCGGACGCCATGGCGTTGATTGAGTCAGTCAAATCGCCGATTTCGTCATCGTGCTGTTTTTTCAGGCGTATGGAAAAGTCGCCGTTTGCGATAGCTCCCGCAGTGTTTGTGATGTTTCTCACCGGGTCTACTATTGAGCGGATGAAATAGGTGCTGGAGATTGAAATAAACATCAGCACGGTCAGAATGATGACAGATATGACTATGATCATTTGAGTTACGGCACCGTCAGTAGGCTGCATTGAAACCACCAGGCGAACAGCGCGGTTTGAGTTGCCGGTCGGGTCGTTGAGAAGATATGACACCGCCATTACATGCTCCTTGTTTTCGTTGCGGCCGTTCCATGTGCCTATATCGCCTGTCTGAGCTGCGATTTCATAATCGGGCAGTTTGGTCTGTGATGACGGCTCAAAGCCGGAGGAGCTGACTATTACTCTGCCTTTGGAATTTATGAATTGCAGCTCCATTTTTTCCTTGTCCTCAAAGCCCTCTACGAAGCTTTGCGCAGCCGAAAAAAATTCGGAATCGTTGAAAGAGGTGAGGGTGTTGCCGGCTGTTTCGGAAAAATAATCCGCCGTGATGGAAGCGCGCTGAGTCAGCACCTGCTGCGCTGTATTGTAATAATATATATTTATAAGCAGCACAGATACTACAAAGGTAACTATCAGCATCACACCTACTGTCGAGAACGTGGTGAACAGCCATCGCCGTGTGATTCCCTTTCCCGTTACCATCTCCTTATACGGCAGCAGCAGATGCTTGAACAGATTTGCGAGCGAACGGCCTGCCTTGCGCACTAAGTCCATAAATTTTGATGACATAAAAGCATGAAGGCCTTTTTTTAATTTTTCCAACAAATCGGACAACCTCCTCTATGGTAGGATAATAGTGAACAGCGCGTGAAAGACTTTGCCCTAAAATAACGGTGTTTTCGATTTTTCAAACAGTCTTTATAAATTACGCTTCCCACTTGTAGCCGAAGCCCCAGATTGTAACGATGTGTTTGGGGGAGGAGGGCTGTTCTTCGATTTTCATGCGCAGTCGGCGGATGTTGACGTCTACGATTTTTTCCTCGCCGAAGTATTCCTCGCCCCACACATGCTTTAGTATGTCGCTGCGGCTGAGAGCCGTGCCTGAATTGGAAAAGAAATATTCCATAATCTGAAATTCCACCTGGGTAAGTTCGACAAGCTCATTTTTTTTGCTGAGGGTGCGGTTGCGTAGGTTGAGCACGAAATCGCCCGACTTCAGTTCCTCGCAGTATGTCTGTTCGCCGGCGTCGCAGAGAGAAACGCGGCGATAGAGCGCGTCAACACGCGCCATAAGCTCGCTGGGGCTGAAAGGCTTGGTGATATAGTCATCGGCGCCGTTCATCAGACCGCTGATTTTGTCCATTTCCTGAGCCTTGGCCGTGAGCATGATAATGCCGAGCGCGTCTGTGCGCTTGCGAAGCTCCCGGCAGACGGTAATGCCGTCCATGCCGGGCATCATTACGTCCAGCAGGGCGATGTCAAAGCTGCCGCCCGAATTATCATAAGCCGCCAGGGCGTCAGTTCCGTTGTTTACATCATAAACCTCATAGCCCGACCGTTTCAGATTGATAACCACAAACTCTCTGATAGCGTCTTCGTCTTCTGCAACAAGTATTTTTTTCATAAATATCGTCTCCGTTCATCCGGCGTGAATAACGCGCAATTACATGATAATTATGCGGCGTTGTGCTCAGCCTGTTTTTATTATATTTTGTTTTACATCAGCTTGAAATAAGATTTGAGCGTTTCACTGTCCGCAAATTTTTGTCCCGAGGTTAACGACACGGCATAAACAGTATCCGAGGTTTTTTCGAGAATTGCGTAACCCGAATTTATACCGCTTTCATCCCATTCGGATTTTGTGAATGCCTTGATGCGAAATATTTCATCGCTGAATGCAAATCGGTCTTTTTGATAATGATAAAAGTACAAAATTCTGTTTTTTTCGTCGATTCGGCAGGTGACATTATTTTCCCATGACGACTGCCATGTAATGCTGTAGGATTCCGCGGTGTTGATGACCGCTTTCTTTTTACTTATGAGGGAGTAGCCCTGCGGGTCGCAGTCAAAGCTGTACCATGTGGTGAGGTACATTGGTGATTCGGAAATACTGTCATAACCCGGCATGTATTCCGTTACCGGGATGTCAACTATGCCGTCAGAGTCAATATCCATTGAGTTGACTGGAATATTGCGGACCGTACTTATCACAGCCTTATCCTCCGCGCTGTAAAAAGGAGTCATAAGGTCGCCCTTGAGGCTGTCCCAATAGATAAATTCGGTTATATTTGTGTTGTTGTCCTTATTGCTGTCCAGCACAACGCCGTAGATGCTGTCGTCGGTCAACCGGCAGACCTTGGATTGATTGTATGACAAAACATTGCCGTCGAGCGGTGCCGAGTCGGTAACACTCATAGTGCCGACATTGTCAACCCCTTTTTGAAATTCAACGAGCTTTGCTGTGGCGGTGCAGTCAAATATATTGATGTGCGACGCGATTATTTCGTCTTTGCCGTCTTTGTCGAAGTCGTAGATCTGCATATCGGTGTATGCCACAGAGATATTTTCAGAAAGCGTTTCGGAGTATTCTTTGACGCTGATTGAGTAAATAGTGTCGTCGTCGAAGCCGTATGCAGCTATAACATTGGAACCGGAGCTGTATATTGTCCAGCCTACGATTATTTCTTTGCGGCCGTTTTTGTCTACATCGCCGAACATAACCCGCTCCACATCACCGCCGTCACTTTCCTTGGTTGCGATAAGCTTCCAATCGTCGTCGGTTTGTTTGAGTACCGCCAGCGAGATGAGCGAGGATTCGTCCTTGCGGTAAAAAGCGACAGCTTCGTTCTGACCGTCGAAATCCAAATCGGTTTGAATGATAGCAGAGCGGTAATTTCCGCCCTTGGGATATTTTAAGATTATGTTGCCCAGAGTTTTGGTGAGCTGCTCCTGAATTTTTTTGCCGTCGCCTGCCGGATAGGGCGGACGCATGAGCCTTTCGGAATTGTTTACTATTCCGCCGCACCCGCAAAGAAGGCTGATGCCGAGCAGTGCCGCAATCAATCGGATCGCTTTGGAAAAACGCATAATTGATATTCCTCCGCTTCAGATTATATTAATTAAATTAATAATATCATATACTCTGATGAAATAATGCAAAAAATTATTAATTTTATTGAGGAAAATACGAGAATGTTTTGTCAAATCATAAAGTAATTGATTGCAAAAAGAATGCCGAAAATAAGCTCGATTATGTTTATCGCTTTAAATTTAAATGTGAGCAGGTTGATTACAGCGTGTGCTGTCAGTCCCAGCGCAATTCCGTCGATTATAGAGGAAGTGAATGGAATCACAATCATAGTGATTAATGCGGGAATGCTTTCGCCTATGTTGCCGAAATCTATATCTTTGACGGCGTTGAGCATGAGTATGCCTATGTAAAGCATGACGCAGGCTGTAATCGCCGACGGAAGCATATTTATAAAGGGAGCGAAGGCAATTGCGCCCAGAAACATCACGCCTGCGGTTACGGCGGTAAGTCCGGTTTTACCGCCCGCCGAAATGCCTGCGCCGGATTCGGGGGCAACCGTTAATGCCGGGCAGCCGAAGCATGAGCCTGCAAGCGTGCCTATGGAGTTGGAAAGCATTGTCATTTTCAATCCGCCGAAATTGCCGCCTTCATCAAGCTGCCCTGCGTTGCGGGCGGTGGCGTAGATAACGCCGTTCGATTCCATCGAGCTGAAAAGAGTGTATATGAGAATGAGTAGGATAAGGGTGAGTATTGATTTAAGAGTGAACCCCATACTGCCGAAAAGGCCTGATATACCCTGAGTGAAATTTTTGAAGAGAATCGATGAAGCCCAGTCGGAGAGCTGTCTGCCCACTTCGCTGAAATTCACCTTTAAATCCACCGTGCTGACAAATCCTGCGGGAACGCCGACTAAGTAGTAAATCACGCCGGTGGCTATCAATCCCAGCAGAATAGGGGCGGGGAGGTTGAATCTCTTGCACATAATTATAAGGATGATGCCCACAAACATCAGCATTGCGGTGAAAAGCTGAGCGTTGCGCTGTGAAAAATCGACCAGATGCCACATTCCGTTTGAGTCGGTTTTGAGAAATCCGGCGTGGCGCAGACCAAGCAGGGCTATGTAAATGCCAAGTCCTGCCGATAGGGCGTTTTTCAGATTACTTGGGATTGCGCTGAATATCTTGTTTTGCAGCCCTGTTACCGACAGCAGCAGGAATATTACGCCCGCTATCAGCACAAGTGCCAGAGCCTGAGCATATGTATAGTGCATGCTTGTAAGCAGAGTGCCTGAGAAAAATGCGATTATGCCTACGCTTGGAGTTAATATGTATGGCTGATTTGCAATAAACCCCATAACAAGGCAGCCGACAAATGAGGTCAGGCATATGGCAACGTATGCCGCGGTCTGACCTATTCCATTGCCCGCCAGAAGCTGAGCGCACTGCAAGGGCAGATATGCCACGGTGATAAAGGTGGTGATGCCGGCTAGAATTTCCGAAACAAAATTTGTCCCTTTTTCCTGCAATCCGAATATTTTCATATTTTGAACCGTCCTTAACTTGGTATAGTAATGAAATTATACATAAATTATATATCACAAATTTTGCAAAATCAACATAAATTAATCAATGAATCAGTATGAAAATCCGTATCTTTTAGGTTTTATAAATTATGATTTATTGATATATAAAAAAATACTCCGAGAATAAATCCCGAAGTATTTTGTAAAGCGAATTGTGAAATATTTTGAGAGAAAAGATTATCTCTTGGAGTTCTATTATGTGTTTTTTCTAATGTTTACAACTTTCTCTATCTTGCAGAAAAAACACGGTTTTAAGCCATTTTCAAACTATAATACTTTTATAGTTTTTTGTAACTTTTACAGTTTAATGTAACTTTAAACATCAAATAAACATCAAATAAACTACTTGTTTTCCTCTGTTGGTGGATGTGTGCCGTTCATAGCCTCAGCACATTCTGTACTCATCTGCTCAAACAGAATATCAAGTTCATCGTCAGTCAGTTCTTCACCGTTTCTCTGTTTTTGGAGTACTATTTCAACCTTGCGTTTGTACTCTTCTTTTTCAATGATTTCTAACGGCTGTATTCCGCCACAATCATCAGAAAACTTTTCTCTTATTTCTTTTGGAAAATAATCATCAGGCTCAGAGTACGTAATCGTATCTTTTTTAGCATTTTTAGTCGGTTTACTTATCACCTTAATGCCTGTTCTTCCATCCCATCTATCATAATCTTTTGGTGTTAATTCTGTATCAGTGATATTTGCATCCAACTGTATAAACATATCTATATTATTCCTTAATTGTTGGATAAGTTGATCAATATATAGTTTATGTTTTGGAGATAATTCATTTCCTTCAAAAGTTACTTGGGTGTTATCTTCATCCAATAATATATGTTGTATTGTGTTCAACCAATTAGATATATCTGATGTATTTTGTTTTTGGGGTGTAGGATCATTTGACACACCTGTCAGGTAATCAATAGAAACATTAAAAAAACTTGCAAGTTTTAATAAGCCCTCTTGTTTTGGTACAATTTTTCCACGTTCATATTCGCACACTGTAGTTCTTCCAACATTTAATTTATCTGCCAATTCTTTTTGTGATAATCCTTTAGATAACCTCAACTCTTTTAATCTCGTATCAAAATTCATTGTTAATCACATCCTATAAAGATAGTGGTTGATTTTAGCACTATTTTTTAACTATACCATGTGAAATAATTATAATACTGAAAATACTCAAAGTCAACAAAAACCCCACAGGGCAAAAGCCTTGTGGGAGTTGTTGTAAACGAAAATCCAAAAAGCCGAAGCCTTTGGGGTTGAATTCTGTTTGAAATAATATACGTTTGTGTGATTATCTCTTGGAGAACTGAGGTGCGCGACGGGCTGCCTTGAGACCGTACTTCTTTCTTTCCTTCATTCTCGGGTCACGAGTCAGCAAGCCTGCGCTCTTGAGCATCGGACGGAGGTTTTCGGAATCGTACTGGAGCAATGCTCTTGCAATGCCGTGACGGATTGCGCCGGCCTGACCTGTAACGCCGCCGCCTGCAACTGTGCAGATAACGTCAAAACGATCTGTAAGGCCTGTGAGCTCGAGAGGCTGGCGAACGATAACCTTGAGTGTGTCAAGGCCGAAATAGTCGTCAATTTCTCTGCCGTTGATAACAACCTTGCCTGTGCCCTTGTAAAGTCTTACTCTGGCAACGGAGCTCTTTCTTCTGCCTGTGCCGTAGAAAAACGGTGTCTTATCGTACATAATTTATATCCTCCTTCCGAAATTACATTGTCCAAGCTTCGGGCTTCTGAGCCTGATGCTTGTGCTCTGCACCTGCATAGAGGTGAAGTCTTGTGAGAGCGGCTCTGCCGATAGTTGTATCGGGAACCATGCCCTTAACTGCAAGCTCCATAACCTTTGTGGGCTTGCTCTTGAGCAATGTGCCGGCCTTAGTCTCCTTGAGGTGACCGATGTAACCGGTGTGGCGGTAGTAAATCTTCTTTGTAGCCTTATTGCCTGTGAATACTGCCTTATCGCAGTTGATGATGATAACGTGATCACCGCAGTCTACATGGGGTGCAAAAATCGGCTTTGTTTTGCCTCTGAGAATGTCAGCGGCAACAGTAGCAACGCGACCTACAGGCATGCCTGCTGCGTCCAGAACATACCACTTGCGGTCGATTTCGCCGGCCTTGGGCATAAATGTTGACATAGCATTTTCCTCCATAACGTAATAACATAAATTTTGAAACATTAATCGGCGCAAACCGTCAGCTAAAGAATGCGTCGACCTAAGCTCGCAAGGAGTATATTACCACAAGTAAATCCCCTTGTCAACACTTTTTTTGCAAAATTTAATTTACAAATATCAAATCTCGCTTAATCTCGCTTAAACTCTTTTAAACTCTCGATTTCTCGTTCTCTATTTTTGCTTTTTGTCAGCTGTTAAAAATAAAAAGTTTATTTTCAGCTTTATTCAGCTTTATATTTACAATTTAAGATTGAATTAATTTATTGTTTTTGCATTTTATCAAATAGTATGTTATAATGAAAAATACTCTATGATTTGAAAAATAAATTTTATCGGTGGTGTTTAATACATGGCTGAAATGTCGCCCATGATGCGGCAATATCTTGACATAAAGGCGCAGAATCCCGATGCGCTTCTTTTTTTCCGACTGGGAGATTTTTACGAATTGTTTTTTGACGACGCAAAGCTTGTTTCCAAGGAGCTTGACCTCACGCTGACAGGCAAAATATGCGGCATGGAGGAGCGCGCGCCTATGTGCGGCGTGCCTTTTCATTCCTATGAATCTTACGCAGCCAGATTGGTTGAAAAGGGCTATAAGGTGGCTATCTGCGAGCAGCTGGAGGATCCCGCCACTGCCAAGGGGCTGGTCAAACGCGGCATTATCAGAATAATTACAGCCGGTACGATTATCGAAAATTCTATGCTTGACGAGAGCCGCAATAATTACATAGCCGCAGTATGCATGCATGAGAATATCATAGGTCTTTGCGTGGCGGATGTCTCCACCGGCGAGCTGAATGTTACTCAGTTAAGCGGCGCGAATGCCTCTCAGAAGCTGTGCGGCGAGCTTGGAAAATTCGACCCTCATGAAATCCTCATCAACTCCGATGCGCTCAGCCTGAGCGGTCTGGATAAATTTATCAAAAACCGCCTGAATGCTTCGGTTGAACTGCTGGACAATAAAAATTTTGAATACGAAAATGCCGTTGCTACGCTGAATGTGCAGTTTTCGGCGAAAGAAATCGAGCGTTCTCAGATAATGAATTATAAGTGCACTGTCATGGCTCTGGGCGCGCTTATCAATTACATTTATTGCACACAAAAGGCGGGTGCTTTGGAGGAAAATCCTCAGGGCGAGGTGAAAATCGAGTGCATCGACCGCATTAATTATTATGTGGGCGATATTTACATGAATATTGATGTGGCAACTCGGCGAAATTTGGAATTATCCGAGACTATGCGCACCAAGGATAAAAAAGGCTCTCTGCTCTGGGTTCTCGACAAGACAAAAACTCCCATGGGCAAGCGTATGATTCGCAATGTAATCGAGCGGCCGCTGGTTAATCCCGTCAGGATTCAGGCACGTCAGAACGCAGTGGATGAGCTGTGCTCCGACGCCATAATGCGCGACGATATTATCCACGCGCTCAGGGAAATAAGCGACATCGAGCGGCTTATTGCCCGAATAGTCTACGGCTCGGCGAATGCCCGCGAGATACGCGCGCTGTCTTATGCCGCTGACGCGCTTCCGAACATCAAGAGTCTTCTCAAGAATATGCAGTCGGGCGAGCTGAAGGATATTTACAAGTCGATTGACCCGTTAAAGGACATTCATGACCTTATCGAAAGCGCAATCGTGGACGAACCGCCTTTGACCGTGCGGGAGGGCGGCATGATAAAGCCGGGGTACTGCAAGGATTTGGACGAGCTGCAGGGCGATATGAGCGGCGGCAAGGACTTTATAGCCTCTATCGAAGAAAAGGAGCGCGAGCGCACGGGGATTCAGCGGCTTAAGGTCGGCTACAATCGGGTTTTCGGCTACTACATAGAGGTGTCGAACGCCTCCAAGGATTTGGTGCCAAAGGAGTACATTCGCAAGCAGACGCTTACCAACTGCGAACGCTACATCACCGAGGAATTAAAAGAGATGGAAGGGCGTGTGCTGGGCGCAAAAGAGCGAATCGTCAAGCTGGAATACGAGCTTTTTGAGGAGATACGCAAGAAGGTC
>JAQXFQ010000190.1 GCA_029005175.1 Bacillota bacterium | reverse complement strand
TGCTGCCGTCGATAAACACCGCGTGTGATTCATTCGACCCCCCCCCAACCACTACGCAGTACACTACACCTCAAAAATTTTCCTTATTAACTAAAACGACGGTAAGGCGCACACTTCCGATAACCTCCCCCACCAATCGTTCATCAGGATCGGGTTCGGGCACATCTCAGAAGAATACCTCAGCCGCCACAACTACATCCGGAATTGCAGTATCTGCGACGGATACGACTACTGCGGCGGCTGATACGGAAAAATCCGAAACCGGATTATATGTAAATTTTGCGGAAGGCTTCTACATAACCAAAAAGGCGTATTATGACAAGGACAAACAGGAGGACTTACTGGAATTTATAGAGCATTTTATTAAGGAAGAAAACTGTGTGAAGCTTTGCAGCAATTACCGTGTTCCTTCTCTTGCCGCTATTTCCAAAAAGTCATCTGATTCGCTGACCCAAAAATCAAATATTTACAACGCGGTCATAAATTCTGTGCAGTCCGCAAAGGATTTTATAGTCACAACTCAGACATATGAAAACAGCTTCTTTTGGAATCACTGCACCATGGCTTTAACTTATATGTCCAAAGGCATACTGTCGCGCAACCAGGCAATTGCCCTTATATCCGACACACAATTGACCGTTGCCGATGTTTACACGGCAAAAACATCTTAGGAGATATTTTCTGACATGAACAATAAAAAAACTCGGCTCACAATAATATTAGCCGCCATAACCGCCGGCATCGTTATTATTTCCGCCGCAGCCGCAATGCTGCTCTATCGACCAAACTCAGACAGCTTTACAACTCAGCTTGCATCAAATCTGGCCAAAATCTGCAGCGGCTCCGATCTGAGCAAAACTCAGCTTCGTATGATAGAATGTGCTGAAATTAAAAATGTAAAATACGACACCTCCGATAATGACAACAAAAAATTCTATGCGGAAGTAAGACTGTTTAATCCAAAAGTGAACTGCGGCTCGTATTCCGGAGAAAATCCCCAGGAATATATAAAAAAAGCTGTAGATTCTATGTATGAAAACCATTTCGGATATGTAAAGTGTGAAATCATTGGTCTATGCATTGATGAAAAACCTGTAATCGACACTAAAACTCTCAACAGACTGGTGGCATGCGTGCAGGAATCGTGGAACGGCGGTCAAAACCTTCTCGAAAACAGGCACCTTAGTCGGGCAATAAACGATATGCTCTGTCCATCGCCCTATAAACAACGTGAATATACCGGCTCGACAGAATATACAACTGCCTACAACGGATTTCTCGACAGCTATTCGGCAAGTTTCGCCGCAGACGGAATTAAGATAAACGGCGAAACCTCTAACGACCCGTCGGCAATCCGAAGTGTTATGGCAAAAGTGTTGACGCCTTATTACTGTTCAGCCAAAAATGTCAGCTTGAGTGCAAGCTCCACTCAAAGCGGTATGCTGTCATTCAGCTTTGACTCGCTGAACATAATTGAGGCTATTTCACAAGCGAAAAAATCTATCATCTCTTCAGAAAATGAGGTTGATATAAATGCAGCAGAAAGTCAGATTTTCTCTGCAATAACATCAGCTTCGGCGGCTTACTCGGAAAATACTGCTTTTAAATGCCACATGAATATCGATTTGGCGGATTTTGCCGACAGTGAAACTTCAGGCGGCGGCTATTACGGAACTATCCGCGCGTTTACTGAATATTACAGCAGCAGCGCATATGACGCCGCCACCAATCGCAGCGGCATCAAGCAAATCAATACAAGCTGTGTAATCAGCGGCAAGGGCAATGGAATGTGGCCTGTTGAATTTAAGCGCAACTCCGGCGACGGCAACGCTATAATCAGCATTGTAAAGATAAGCGATAACGGTGACGAATCAAGCGTTGCAAAACTCTATCTGACCGACGGAGGAAGCGATATAATATGTCTGGCGCAGGGACGCTATCGCCTGAATATCGCTGTGGGCGAAAATTACTTCGGCGCAAAGCAGCTTTTCGGCGATGACGGCATTTACTTTGCAGACAACACATCCTTTAAAGTGACAGCCGCCACGTCTGTTACGGTCGAAAAGCACCAAGAGGAAAGTCTGAGCCTTATTGATTACATTTTGGACAAAAATAACGGCGGCACCTGCATAGACAGATCCGTCTTCTGACAAATGTTCCCCCTGAGTTTTTTGCCCGGGGGGAATATTTGTCAATTAATTCAGGAGGCGTATAACCTTGAAACAAAAACAGCTTGGAATAATTTATATAATCACATCCGCATTCTTCTTTGCATTGATGAGCTTCTTTGTCCGACTTTCGGGAGATTTACCTGTAATTCAAAAGAGCTTTTTCCGAAATTTAGTCGCGTTCTTTGTGGCACTGTTTATTTTGCTCAAGGAAAAACAGTCATTCAAAATCGGACATGGCAACATGAAATACATGCTAATACGAGCAACGGCGGGGACATTGGGTATATTATGCAATTTTTACGCGGTCGACCACCTGAATCTCGCCGACGCTTCGATTCTGAATAAATTATCGCCCTTCTTCGCGGTGATATTCAGTATCTTCTTGCTCAAAGAAAAGGTAAAACTTGCCGAATGGCTAACTCTCGCAGTCGCCTTTATCGGTGCGATATTCGTAATAAAACCCTCATTCACCATGGAGTTTATCTATGCGGTGATCGGTATTCTCGGAGGAATTTCGGCGGGGTTAGCCTACACATGCGTGCGCAAGCTGGGTACGCGAGGAGTCAAAGGCTCTGTAATAGTTATATTTTTCTCAGGCTTTTCCTGCCTTGTCACCCTGCCGCAGATTATTTTTAATTACAAACCTATGACATTGCAGCAGCTCATATTTCTTCTGCTTGCCGGATGTGCTGCGGCAGGCGGTCAGCTTACCATCACCGCCGCATACACTAAAGCGCCCGCAAAGGAAATTTCGGTATTTGATTACTCACAGATAATCTTCACTACATCGCTCGGATTTTTATTCCTCAACCAAATCCCAGACACACTAAGCATAATAGGATACATAATAATCGTAGGTGCAGCGATATTCAAATGGAGATACAACATGAAGCATATCGAACAGGCAAAATAATGTATAAGAACAAAAATCGTAACTCCCGAAAGAGTTACGATTTTTTCTACCCGATTTTTACTTCGATCTCATAAGTACCTATTGCCCAACAATTGGAGCGATTTTTTACATATATTGAAGCATTTACCGTGCAGGAGCCGGTAACGGTTTCCTTGCCGGTCATGTCGGCTTCAATGACTATATTTTCAGGTGAAAGCTTGCTCACGACATATGATGGTCCGATAATTCTTATGTTTTTAAGCGATGTGGTTTTGAACTCAACCTTGCGGGTACCTGTATAATTTGTGATGTTGAATTCAGACTCAGCAGAGGTTACATTCAGTTTCTTAATATCGTACTCGCTGAGGTTTATTGTCACTGTAATACTGGTGACATTTTCCTCCGCTTCAAGACCTGTGCTCAGCGACAAATCAAATACGAACTTATTTGACTTGTTGCTTAGCTTGGATAAATCAATCTCGCCCGCATTGTAGGTGCTGTTCTCATTATTATTAAATGCGTCGGGTGAACCTGTGATAGTGATCGTGCTGGGTGAAATCTTTATGGGCAGTTTTGACACATCGAAATTTTTCGGTGCGTTTTTGAACGTAACACCCACTTTATGTTCCTTTGACGCCTTAATCGGAATAGTAACGGAAACAGGCTCCGAGGTATCAGCTTTTACCGTGACATTGTTAAGCCTTATGGCGTCACCGGCTTCATTGAAGAAAAGCACCTCACCTGAAAACGTTTCGCCCTCCGACATTTCTTTATTAACATTGGCGCACACAGTTATTGATGCTATCTGGCTCACTTCGGTTTCGGGACCGTACACAGTGACATTAGTTACATTTGAATAAGGCGTTCCCATAATCAAATCGGAATCCTGCGGAACGGTCGCCCCTATGCCGACTACGTTTGAAACAGTAAATTCTCTCTCAACAAATCTGTCAAACTTGACATATATCTGCTGACTGTTGTTTTCTATTGTGACGTCAAGCATAGGATTGTTGCACGTTATCGTCACTGTAAGGTCATAAGAGCCCGGTCTGGAAATGCTCTTGTTTGCCGTAGCTATACCGGAAAAATCATCCGCTGTCAACTGAGACAACACGTATTTTCTCCCGCTTACCGTAATATCCATTTTAAGTTCTTTCAGCGATTCAGGACTTATTACCTCCACAAAATCCAGCCCGAAAGTTTCCTTTATAGTGGAAGTATTCACTGTAATAGGAACCGAAGCTATTGTCTTGGTTTCCACCGGACTTACATTTGTGGCAAGCACCGCCCACAGAACTACTGAACAAATTACTGAAAGAGTGATTAGAAATTTGTTATCGTAAAACCACGGACGATGAAGGAATTCAAGCGCTTTTCTGTACGCTGATGAGAAGAACTTTTTGGTTCTGCTTTCTTTCTTCTCCATCTTTACCATCCTTTTTAAACTTTATCATTTTTGCTCGATTTGTTTTTTTTGTTTTTAAAAAACTTTTTCTTTACACCTGAAATAAATCTGATATGCTTCTTTTCCTGCTTATCGTCTGACTCGGGAAGCAAAATCTGCATGAGCACCGATGTGAATTCAGTAATGGACTCAAACCGCTGCAAATTTCCTTTAATAGCAATCGAAAGATGCCCTGTTTCCTCGGAAACTACCAGCACAACTGCATCAGAGTTTTCACTCATACCTATCGCAGCACGGTGACGTGTGCCAAGCTCCATGGAAATATCATTATTCTTTGTCAGCGGAAGAATACATCCGGCGGAATGCACACGACCGTCGCGAATTATCATCGCGCCGTCATGCAGCGGAGCTTTGTTGAAAAAAATATTGGAAATCACTCCCGCAGTCGGCAAAGAATCCACCCTGGTACCTGTTCTTGCGATGTCGCTCAGGGTGTCTTCCCGTTCAAATACGACCAGCGCGCCCATTTTTTGCTTGCGAAGTGTGCGGAACGCATCCACAACGCCGTTTATTGCGTTGAGCTGTGCCTCGTGAACTTCCTCCTGTGTAAAGAAAAGATTGCTTACCGAAAACTTACTTCGCCCCATATGCTCCAAAAAGCTGCGCAGCTCCGGCTGAAATATTATAATTGCCGCGATGATACCGTTATTGATAACAAATTCAATCAAATAATTCAATGTATTCAGCTTAAACCACGAAGATGCAATATAGGCAATAAATATCAGCAGAATGCCTTTCACAAGCTGCTGAGTGCGTGTATCGCGAATAAAGACAATAAGGTAATAAAAAAGAAACGACACTATTACTATATCAAGAAAATCAAAAATTGTAAAATATGTAACAAGCCTGCTTATTGTCTCAAGAAAGTCCTTTAACATATATTTATGTCCATCCTTATTTGAGTTTTTTACAAAAATAAAAGCTGCTGTAAAAGATATAAGACGTTAATTGGGCAGCATACAATAAAATATAAGTATATATTAGCACATTCTTATAATCTTTTTCAAGTATTTTTAGTGTGTTTTTTTAGTGTTTTACAAATTTTACGTTCTCTTAATATACATTATTTATACATTACTAAAAAAATAATGCCGCACGATTCATATGCAGAACCGAACGGCATTATTTCATTCATTTAAATTTTTCATTCAGAACTTATTTGTCGGAAGAATTGAGAGTGTGCTTGACTCTGTCGCTTTCCTCGGCGCGTTTTGCATCGTTAAAGCGGTCTACCGTACCTACAAGATAACCTGTAATACGGCGGATTCTCTCAAATCCCACGCCCTCGCCTACTTCTTTTACTTCTGTTGTCTGATTGCTCATGTTAATTTCCCCTTTCAAAAAAATATTATAATTGCGATATTATCCTCAATCAATGCCCACAAAATGAGGCATGTTGGGATACTGCTTTCTCAGCTCGCGCAGCAGATCTGCCGAAACGCTCTCGCCCTCGTGCCTGCCGCATCTCGGACAGCAGCAGCCTATAACGCCGGTGTATCCGCATATAGGGTCGCGGTCAACCGGATGATTAACTGAGCCGTAGCCTATACCTACTTCTTTCATATATCTGATAATCGTCTCAAACGCATCGATATTGTTGCACATATCTCCGTCAAGCTCGACATAGCTGATATGTCCCGCATTGCAGTATGCGTGGAACGGCGCTTCGATTTTGAGCTTTTTGAACGCAGAAATGTTGTAATAAACCGGTACATGGAAGGAATTGGTGTAATATTCGCGATCGGTTACACCGTCGATGCTGCCGTATTTCTCGCGGTCGATTTTAACAAATCTTCCGCTGAGTCCCTCGGCGGGAGTTGCCAGCAGGGTGAAATTCAGCCCGGTCTTCTCGGATTCCTTATCCATACGCTCACGCATATACTTGATTATGTCAAGTCCAAGCTTATAGCTTTCTTCGCTCTCGCCATGGTGCTTGCCGGTCATCACCTTGAGAGTTTCGGCCAGTCCTATAAAACCTATGCTGAGTGTGCCGTGCTTAAGAACCTCGGCGATGGAATCATCAACCCCAAGCTTCTCGCTGTCTATCCACACACCCTGTCCCATAAGGAAAGGATAATTTCTCACCTTTTTGCTGCACTGAATTTTAAATCTGTGCAAAAGCTGGCGGATAACAAGATTAATGCGGGAATCAAGCATTTTGTAAAATACTTCCCAGTCGCCCTTTGACTCTATGCCTATTCGAGGAAGATTTATAGTGGTAAAGCTCAGATTTCCGCGACCGCATGTAACCTCACGGGATTTGTCGTGAATATTACCCATAACACGGGTACGGCAACCCATATATGCAACCTCTGAATTGTAGTCTCCCGGCTTGTAATACTGCAGGTTAAAGGGTGCGTCAAGAAAACTGAAATTAGGGAAAAGACGCTTTGCACTTACCTTACAGCTGAGTCGGAAAAGGTCGTAGTTGGGATCTTCTTTGTTAAAATTGACGCCCTCTTTTACCTTGAATATCTGCACGGGAAAAATAGGTGTTTCACCGTTGCCCAAACCGGCGTCAGTTGCCATGAGAAGATTGCGCATAACCATTCTGCCCTCGGGAGAAATGTCTGTGCCGTAATTGATTGAACTGAACGGAACCTGCGCGCCCGCTCTGGAATGCATGGTGTTGAGATTGTGAATAAGACCCTCCATAGCCTGGTAGGTAGCGCGGTCTGTTTCGGTAAAGGCGGTGTCAAAAGCGTTTGCGTTAAGCCTTACAACAGCATCCTCCGACATATCGGACAGCACGCCCGGCAGCTTGCCATCAGCCTTTGCGGCAATGAGCTTGTCTGCAACGGCCTGCTCGTTGGAAAGGCGAACATCATCGCGTATAATTTCCTTGACGGCATTGGAGGCTGCGGCGGCGTCCTCTGCGCTGACATCGTATTTATACTTGAGATACAGCTCAAACGCCTTGAAATACTCCTTAACGAAGGTCTTGGCAACGCCCGGAGCCATGGCATAATCGAAATTGGGCACGGCCTGACCGCCATGCATCTCGTTCTGATTGGCCTGAATGGCTATGCAGGCGAGTGCAGAGTAGCTCTGTATGCTCATAGGTTCTCTGAGATGACCGTGACCTGTGGAAAATCCGTCCTTAAACAGCTTGATAAGGTCGATCTGGCAGCACGTCTCTGTAAGCAGATAGAAATCCTTATCGTGAATATGAATATCGCCTCGATTGTGAGCGTCTGCAATATCCTTTTCGAGAATGTTGTTGTCAACAAAGTATTTAGCACTTTCCGAGCCGTATTTCAGCATAGTTCCCATAGCTGTATCGGTATCAATATTGGCATTCTCGCGCTTAATATTAGAATCCTTTGCATCTACAAAGGTAAGCGACTTGAATATAGCCATCAGATCCTTCTCGGTCTGGCGCAGCTTGCTTCGCTCAGCTCTGTAGAGTATATAAGCCTTGGAGGTCTTAGGCAAATCGTTTGCGATAAGCACTTCCTCTACAATATCCTGAACCTGCTCAACCGTAGGTGTAGAATCTGTCGGAATTTTATCCAATACCTGATTGGTAAGATTGACAATTTTATCTTCGGTCAGTTCTTCATCATCAACAGCGTTTCCGGCCTTTCTGATGGCCTCACGGATTTTTGCCGCGTTAAAATTAACCTTTTGACCGCTTCTTTTGATAATGTACTCAGGGCTTTCTGACAAAAATATCACATCCTAATAAATATAGTATAAAACTGAACTCATCATAAATTTTTCCGCATTGTTATGATGATAAACAGCCCCATCCGACGGCGGTTCAATTTGTGCCTCCGTCAGACACTTGCCATATTATAACACAACATATATGTAATTGCAAGAGTAAATTACCATATATGTTGGATTTTTATATTATTCCCAATCGAAACTTTAGTCCTTGTCCGTGACCCTGCCTCAAAGGCGGCGTTATGGGATTTTCCACGCTTCGAGATGATTTTTCACGTTATTTATAATGCGTTTTTTACAGTCTGAAGATGCTTAAACAGACTTTTTGTAATATTTTCATCATAAAAAATACACATATAAAAACGGACGAGCGATTTCTGAATATAAAATCTACCCGTCCGTTAAAGCTGACATTACTTTACCGGCGTAATTGTTATATTTGAAATATCCGCGTCAGTTTGTGATGTAACTATTTCGGTGACGATTGAAATCTTCTCCGAAGTCAGACCGTCAGATTCAAGCAGCAAAACCGTAATCTTATCGCCGTTTATAAACGCCATGCAATCTGTAAAGCCTTTTGCCTTTATAAGCGTTTCTACTGTATTTTCAAGTTGAATGTTGTTTACATGCGCGGTTCTGCTCTCCAAAGCCTGAGCCTTTAATGCCGCGTCAGACGACACATCCTTGAGCTGCTTTTCAAGTTCCTCCAGCACGGTGTCGCGCGCATTCTGGCGGTTAAGGCGTGCCTCGGTCAGCAAGCTGCTTGAGGTCTTGGTGGAAGTCTGCTGCTCATCCGCTGCATTCGCCGAAACAAATTCCGCCTTGCCGAGGTTTGAATCGCTGACAGCAGAAGATTTACTCGGCTTTACAAAATCCTCGGTGGGTGCAAACTGCCAATTGAGATACACCGCCGCGCCCAGCGCAAGCACTAAACCTGCAAGCATAACATGTCTTTTACCTATTTTCATAACCTATTTCCTCCATAATAATAATATATCAGCCCATAAGCGTCACACAAACCCGATTGGAACTTGTGCCGAGAGCTGTGGTAACTATATCTACAATTCTTTGCTTCACCTGAGCGTTATCCGCTCCGCTGCAAACCACCACCACGCCTGCAATGGTGGGAGTCATTTCTTTGAGTATAATTGGTTCTTCACCTTTGTCACCGTCAATCAGGATGATATTTTCCTCGCCCGTACTTTTCTCATCGCGGCTTTTTTTACCGTTGGCGTCAGAATTCTCAGACATAGCGGAGGTCGTCTTTTGCTGACTTGCATACACATATTCCGTACCGCATTCCAGCGTAACCATAACCTTGGTTTCTCCGGCTCCGTCCACCGAAGAAATCATTTCGGTAAGACGTGCTTCAAGCTGTGCTGAGTAATCTTCATAGCTTATTGAGTAGCTCTTCGACTCGGATGACGTTTGTTTTGTATTGCCGGTGAAATAATCTGACAAGAATATCACTATTATCGCGGCAAGACCTATAGCTAAAATAAGTTTTACGCGATTCTCAGGCTTTGAGACAGATGAAAAAAATTTTTTCACCTTGTCGTTTCCAATTATTTCTCCGATTTTTTCCAAGTAGTTCACTTCCTTTCATCATGCTGTAATTACCTCAATCGTTGTATCTGCGCCGACGTAATCTTTCAGCAGGCTTTTTATTTTTTCTTTCTGACCTACATCCTCATTTTTCACAATCACCTCCACCTGTCCAATTGATATGCTGTAATCCTCCAAAGTATCCATAGTAATCGTTACATTTTCGTAGGAAATATTATTTTCACCCAGCACTCGCAGTATATTTTCACGCAAATATGATGCGTAAATATTTTCAGCATTTGAGGCAATCTCATTATTTAATTCATCGTTTTCGTATTGCGACACTTCAAACGCCGATTCGTCAAGTTTCATCATAAATTTTCCTAAAGAACTTATTGGCTTAAATATTACGCAAAGTATCATCATCGATACTATCATATTGAGCAGCTTTTTTGAGCTGCCATCGGGAAAAAACATTGTAAGAATTGAGCCAAGCACGCAGGCAAAGCAAATTGCCATAGCCCATGAACGCATTGCATCCATTTAAAAGCACCTCCTATGCCGAACGCTGCATTATTACAACTATGCTTCCGAGCGTCAGCAAAAAAAGCGAAAATATCAGAAGTCCCAGCATGAGCGAAACCATACCTGAAACCGATTTGAGCAGCTTATTCGTATTGTTAAGCTCTAAAGCTTCACACACCATCAAACCCATTTCAAGCACCAGATTCCAAAGCAAAGTGCGGATTATGAGGGGCAAATAAATATATGCCACAGCGATTATGCCAAACGCTCCCACTGAGTTTCGCAGCAGTGTTATTCCGCCTTTAATCGAAAGATATGCATCACTCACTGCACCGCCCACTATTGGCACTGAGCCGGATATTATGAATTTGGCGGTGCGCGCACTCAGATTGTCGGCTGACGCTGAAATTACTCCACTCACCCCCAGTATTCCTGACAAAATTACCGCGAAAAAGCCGAGCAGCCACTTAGCATTTTTTTCAAAAAAGCCTATAAAGGCGTCTATCTTTACACATGGAGAAATAGAGCAGACACATGACAGTGCCAGAAATATTTTCAGCATTGGTATAATCAACTCGCCTACACAGATAGTTGTAAGCTCCACCGCGCCAAAAAGAAAAGAACTGTATCCGGCGGCTGAGGCTGTTTGTCCGTTGGCAAGTAAAATTCCTATGAAAACAGGTCCGAATGCCTCTGTGAATGTGCACGCTGAGTCCACCACACCTGAAATTTCATTTATCAGGTCAATCACAGGAACAATCAGAGTCACACTTATCGCCACAGACATCACCGTGCTGTAAGTAGGCGCGAGCGGTGAATTCAACGTGTGTTCGCCGCCTTTTATAAACGAAGCTAAAATAAGCATTCCCAGAATAAATCCGGCGGCCGCAAACGGAGACTTAGCTTCATTCTGCGCTATGCCAAGCACAGAATTAATCACAGTTGCTGCGTTAATGTTTGTAAAGTCATTATAATTTACACTGTTAATTCCCGAATTTTTCAAGTATTCTTCGGTTTCATCGGGCAGCTCATCGTATAGTTTGTCCGCTCCACTTGCCTCAAGTTGAACATCATAATCAAATTCAGATGTTGCTTCTGAAGCATAAGCTGTAAAAAACATCAAGGGCAGACAAAAAAACAAAGCTGTTATTTTTTTTCTCAACATTTTTAATCTCCAATTATTTCAACAGCGAGCGAAAGCATCTCTTTAAATAGCGGTAACGAAACTATTAACAGCGCTATTTTTCCTCCAAGCTCCAGTTTATTCGCCAGCGCGGATTCTCCTGAGTCGCGGCAAACATCCGAGGCAATCTGAACCGCTATGCATATTCCGATGGCCTTGACTGCTATAGATATAAACTCGGAATTGATTCCGCTGTCGGATGCAATTTGATTTATTTCGCTGAACAGAGGCAGCGCAATCGACACAAGATAAGCCGTCATAATCACGCCGCAGGCTATCCCCAACGGTATTGCCAGCTCAGGCTTAAATTGTTTCACAGTGACTACCAGCACACACATGATTATTCCGGCTCCCACAAATGCAAATATATTCATATGCGTCAGTCCTCACAAACCAAACGTCGTCTTTACCGTATCAAACAACGCGCTTATCTCTGAGATCATCATCATGAGAACCACAATAATCCCGGCCAAAGTGGTCATCATTGCCTGTTCTTCCCTTCCTGCGCGTATCAACACCTGGTTTAGTACCGCAACAATTATACCTATGGCTGCGATTTTGAAGATAAGATCAATTTCCATTTAATATCCTTGTCCTTTCAATATGCTTTGATTTTAACTTGATAATTTATATGAAAATTAATGCAGTGATTATTCCACATGCACTGCCAACCGCTGTATAAATTTTTCCGTTGGATTTTAATTTATCATCTGCTTCTCTGATGAGTACTGCAATCTGACTGATAATTATATCAAGCAAATCCAATTCATTATCAACATCAGATCTACCCATTTTTTCAGTGTTTTGACAAAGAAATTCTGTATCATGTTCACTCAGACATAATTCATTTTTCATACTTTCCAGAGTGTTTTTCCAGGCCGATTTAAACGACTGATGTAATGTATATTCACTGCATTTTAATATAAATTTATTGCCCGGATGTAAAGCTGACAGCTCGCACATTATTTCGTTTAACGTGTATCCGCTATATGAAATCATACCTTTTATTTCTGTAAACAAGCTCTGAAACATAATCAGGCTGTGCAGCCTGACCGATAATTTTCTCCTGAATTCCAAACCAAGCATTGTTCCACATGCAGAAACTATTACAAAACAAAAAAATTTCAACATAATTTATCCTGCACCTCTATTATACTTTCTACGATTCCCCTGCACCTGCCCCCCTTGAGAAACACGATTTTCTTAAAAGCGCCTGTTTCGAGCAGCCGTTTGCATGAGTTTTTAGTGTAAAGTTCATCTGCATTACATGCGTGAACCGACGAAATTACCGCCACTCCCGCATTTACCCCCTCACAAAGTGCTTTTGCGTCCTCCTCGCTGCCCACTTCGTCACATATTATAACATCCGGTGAGAGCGTTCTCAGCGCAATCAATATTCCCTCGCCCTTTGGGTATCCGTTCAGTACATCACAAAATAAGCCTAACGTATTTTGAGGAGTGCCTCTGTAAATCGCGGCGAGCTCTCCCCTTTCATCGACAATTACAACCTTTTTCATGCTGCCCTCAGAGGAAAAATTAAGTGCTATGTCCCTGAGAATCGTAGTCTTACCGCAGCACGGTGGACCGGCAATCAGTGCTCCGCAAAGCTTTTCAGAAAAAACTTCTTTGACCAGCTCACGCGCACATCCGATATGCTCGGAAGCAATTCTTATGTTAATTGACGAAATATATTTGACTGTGCGATTGCCGCTCTTGTCCAATGAAGCGGTACCGCAAATTCCCACACGATGACCGCCGTGCAATGTAATAAATCCCTGCGACAGTTCAGCTTGATAGCTATATACCGAGTATTCACATAACTTCTGAAATATCTCGGATATGTCATTTTGTGTTAATATGTGATTTTTATCAGGCAAGACATAGCTTTCGGGCATCATAACGACGACAGGCTTCCCGCATCTTATGCGAATTTCATTTGCCGAGAGCTTGACCTTATCGGATAATCTCAACAGTTCAATGGCTATTTTATTTGGAAGGTATTGCGTAATATTGTCAAATTTCTTTACTGCGCATAGCTCAATATCCATTGCACGTCCTCCTTTTTTCATCAATCTACAAACTTGATGTAGTAATATATATGCGGTTAATGCTATTATAGAACTAAAATTTTACTATTGTTCCACGTGAAACATTTTATTATTGATACTATTATTATAAAATGTTTGTGAATATAATAAATCAGTGTGTTAGTCATATATTATTCATATTTATGTGGTATAATTTATTCAAAATTATGTGCTAAAATGAGGGTCAAAAATTGAAAAGTATAACTATAAATAAAAATGACGCGGGTCAGCGACTTAATAAATTTATCGAAAAGACATTTCCGGCTATTCCTGCTTCAATGATGTACAAAAGTATACGCACTAAAAACATAAAAGTAAACAAAAAACGCTGCACTCCGGATCAGCGTCTGTGTGAAGGTGATTTGGTTGACATATGGCTAAAGGACGAATTCTTTGAACAGCCGCCCAAAAAATACGATTTCATTAACGCCTCAGACAAATTGGACATTGTATATGAGGATGAAAATATTTTGATTGCCAACAAGCCTCAGGGGCTTATTGTTCATCCTGATGACAAATATGAAAGTGACACTTTGATTTTCCGAATTCAGAAATATCTCTATAAAAACGGAAAATATGATCCGGAAAACGAGCAATCTTTTACTCCATCGCTGGTAAATCGCATTGATCGCAATACCTGTGGAATGGTTATTTCGGCGAAAAATTCAACTGCGCTGCGCATATTAAATGCCAAAATGAAATCCCGCGAGATTCAAAAAAAATACCTTTGCATTGTATGCGGACGTCCGAATCCTGCCGAAGCCACATTGGAGGGATTTTTGGAAAAAAACGAAGAGCAGAACCGGGTTTATATTGAAAAAAGCAGGTCGGCATCGGGCAAAACCATAAAAACACACTACAAAACTTTAGACACAATAAATAATTTCAGCTTAGTTGAGGTTGATTTGCTCACTGGCAGAACGCACCAGATACGCGCTCACATGGCATCTATAGGTCATCCTCTGCTCGGCGACGGAAAATATGGTACTAACAAAGTAAACCGAACCAGCGGATACAGCAAACAAGCTCTTTGTTCTTACAAATTGACATTCAACTTTAAAACTGATGCGGAAATTTTGAACTACCTTCAAGGAAAAACCTTTGAAGTTGAAAATATTCCTTTTGTAAAGGATTTTTATGCGCGCAAAATAAAATAAAGACTCAAAAAACCCGCTTCATTAAAATTGAAGCGGGTTTTTATTGTAAATTTATATAGCTTTACAGCTATTTAACAGCCAATCTTTTTACCAGTTCTTCATCAGGATGTACATAAACAGTGCTTTGATGAGTATATATAACCATTCCGGGCTTGGCGCCACGCGGCTTTGTGACGTATTTTATCAGCGTATAGTCCACCGCCACCAATCCCGAATTCTTCGCACTGCTGTGGTATGCCGCAAGCTGTGCGGCCTGCTCAATAGTTCTGTTTGGCGGCTGATTATTTTCACACACGATTACGGTATGTGAACCCGGTATATTCAAAGTATGAAGCCATATGTCATAATTCCGACTATCCTTGAGCGTCAACTTATCATTCTGCTGATTGTTACGTCCAATCAAAATTGTGAAACCGTCATCCGAAATAAATTTCAGCGGTGGAAGCTTCGGCGGCTGCTTGGCAGAATTATTTTTTTGACTCTTAATTATACCTTCCTCTGTCAATTCTGAACGTATCTCTGCCAATTCCCTCTCCGACTCAGCTCTGGAAAGAGCGTCAAATACGGAGTCAATGTATTTCAAATCATCCTCGCCCTGGGCAATCAATTTCACCAGATGAGTTTCGGCAATCTGCGCCTTGCGATATTCTTTGTAATATTTTTGTGCATTTTGCGCAGGTGTGAGCGTTGGATCAAGCTTAATTTTGACCATAGAACAATCTTCAGAAAAATAATTCACCACCTCTGCAATTACATCGCCTTTTTTCAGCAAATGAATATTAGCTGTGACTAAATCGCCGTTGATCCTCAATTGCTCTCGGTTGGCACACTTCTTTAATTCCTCACGCTGAATAGCTATTTTTTTTGAAATACGTGCAGAGGAATTAGTCAACACTTTCAATAAATCCTGGGATTTTGACTTCATGCGTTCACTTAAATCTCTTTTAAAATAATAGTTATCCAGCATTTCGGAATAGCTTTTATACTCATAGGAAATGGCAGATGCACCGTATTGCATAGGATAAAAGAATGTAAAGTCTATAAGCTTTCCATTGCTTGACACTATAGTCGGGTTGCTCTTTTCATCAAGCATACTTTTAAATTTTTCCAAATTATACAGTAATTTTTCATAATCAGACGCGGTTAAATCATCTGTTACCAAGTCTGTTGAACCTGTCGCTCTGAAAGATATTTCGCGCGCTGCAATAGGAGAAAAGCCCTGAACATTATTCAAAATAGCCTTGTCAAGTTTTAAGCCTTTACACGATTTGATTTTATCTATTATCTCACCGCACTCGACGTTTTTTAAATTAATTTTATTCTGCGCGGGAGGAAGCTCATACTTCAATCCCGGCAATATAAATCTCATCGAGCTCATGTCGCTGTCGATTCTTTTCACTGAATCCACGATCAATCCACGCTCATCAACAAGTATGATATTTGAATGTCTTCCCATAATTTCGACTGCCAGAGTAAGCACTATTTCATCGCCAAGCTCATTGTGTGCGTCAAATTCAAGCAGCAGCACACGTTCGAGATCTACCTGTTTGATTGCAGACAGTCTTGCGCCGCACAATTTTTTGCGCAGCAGCATGCAAAGCATAGGCGGCTGTGCAGGATTTTCTACCGCGCGATCTGTAAAATGAATTCTGGCGGAATTAGCAGAAGCAGAAATGAGCAGCTTGTTGTTTATATTTTTGCCTCGCATTGCAAGAATTATCATCTCGCGCGAGGGCTGGTAAACCTTATCAACCTTAGCGCCCAGCGCTCCCTCTTCTAATTCTTTTTTTATCAGATGAAGCATTGCTCCGTCAAGAGCCATTCTCAAACACCTCCAAATCTACTAAAAACTTTCAAACACTTTTTAAAGGATCGTCAAGCCTTGTCACTTCCACAGTCAAATCCTCAAATCCTTCAGCCAATGTACTTGCTAACTTTTCCAGCGCGACATTTTCTGTGGCATAATGTCCCGCCGCAATCAACGTGATTCCGTTTTCTGCTGCATAAATCATCTCATGGTGCTTAGCTTCGCCGGTCACAAATGCATCAATACCATATTTTTTGCATTCAAATACAAACTCACCGCAGGCTCCGCCGCCCACAGCAACCGTTTTGACCTTTTTTCTCCCGTCAACATATTCAATTCCATTCTTTTTCCCAAAACGATTTGCAACAAATTCCGCAAACTCAGATGGCGTTAGTTCCTCAGAAATTACTCCCATACGACCTATGTAGTTTTCGCGCAAAACGCCGTTCACACTGCACTCGGACATCTTAAATACCGGCTTGACAAGCTGTAAATTCAATTTACTTGCCAGTTGATCGTTGACGCCGCCGTTTGCAATATCATAATTTGTATGCGCTGATATTGCGGAAATTTCATTTGCAATCAGTCTGTACACCGGAGAATCGCACGATATTGATTTGATTGGACGAAATATTACCGGATGGTGGGACACTATCAACTCAGCTTCTACTGATGCCGCGTAATCTACTACTGCATTTGTTATGTCGAGTGAAACTACGACTTTGGTTACATTCCTGCCGCAGTCCACCATAATCCCACTGTTGTCATAATTTTCCTGCATGCAATAAGGAAATTTTTCGTCAAGATATTTGTATATTTCTTTAACAGATGGCATGTTAATTCTCCCCCTCATTCACATAATACATTAACTCGCCAGCAGTTTTTTTCAATCTCTGCTCACCCTTAAAATCGCCGCGCTTCGCATGTCCTTCGGCTTCGGAAAGCAGCACTGAGACTTGTTTTTTCAATAACTTTCTTGAACATTCATCTTTATTGCTAAGACCGCCCGCATAAAAATTAAATTCACTGAAATCTATGGCAGCATCACTGTATTCCGCACAAACAACAGTGTAAATCCTATTAGCTTCACATATAGCTTTTTCATTTACTATATCAAAATTATTTCTGTACAAATATTCTCTCAGCTTTTCCACCCTGGACATAGGCTGCAATATCAACCTGTATCGGCGGCTTTTCAGCCATTTGGCGGCATCTAATATACCCACGATATTATCGCTGCCCATTCCGGCGATCACAACATCATCTACATCATCCAGTGGTATTTTTTCTAGCCCCGCTCCTGTAAAGGTTATTATCTTGTCATTCAAGTTGTACCTTTCGATATTCTCTCTGGCCACTTTTATCGGCTCATCGTTAATATCGGAAGCATATGCACGCGAAACTTTCTCAGTTAATGCCAGCCATATAGGCAAATATGCGTGATCTGTGCCTATATCAGCCACAACCCTGCCTTTGCGTACAAAGTCAGCACATGCTTCAAGTCTTGCTCCGAGTGAGAACATTCTCTCGTTCAATCAAATCCACTTCCTGATTATATTTGTAAAAAAATCAGGTCTGCCACATATCAATCAAAACCGACAGACCTGAAAACATATCAATTATTTACCCTGAATGTGTGCGTTAAGCTTTGCAACCAATTCATTTACATCCACACCATGCACCATGCATGCCTGCTCAAGAGTTTCTCCTCTGGCGGACGGGCAACCGAGACAATGCATTCCCATTTCTATGAAATATGGCGCTGTGGTTGAATCTGTATCAAGAATATCGCCTATAATTGAATCTTTTGTGATTTCCATTGTAAAAAACCTCCGATTGACTTTTATTATCTATAATTATATTATTTATCTGCGAAATTGTCAATATTCAATACAATTATTTTCGCGTCAATCTACAAAAAAACATTGACAAAAATCTGACTTGCGGTATAATTAATTAAGAATTTATAATTAAATGTTTTTAAGAAATATTTTTTAATTAAATTTATTTTTATATCAAACAAAAAGATATACTAAGGAGCAAAGGTGGTAATAATTTATGGGAACAAGCGGCAGAAAACTCATGCGCGGCACTAAAAAGGTGATTTCCTCGGCAGTGCTTTACTTTTTATACTGTGGATTTTACGAGCTTAGCAAGAGCGATTCACGCGTTAAAGCTGAGGTCGACAGTTGGAAGCAGGGAATGACCTATTGCCTTACATGCGGCGAAAATTGTCCCTCTCTCACCATTCGCAAGGGTAAAAACGGCTTGGAACGTGTTTCTCATGTGGAAAATCCCGATGTTGTTTTTGCTTTTAAAAACCTTGAAAAAGCCTTTCTTGTGCTCACGGGGCGACAGGGCGTTGCCAACGCTTACGCTTCACACAGCTTCGCTCTGCGCGGCGACATCGCAAACGGTATGTCCTTTGCGCGCTGCGTCGATTTGGTGGAAAGATACCTCTTCCCGCCTGTTATCACTAATCACATTCTCAAGGAAAATCCAAAAAAGCAATGCTCATCCATTGTATTGTATATGAAAATAATCGGCGGTACAGTAGTTTTTAAATACAAAGCAGTCGGTGAGAACTGCAGCAAAAAAGCAATCAAATTTAACTAAGGAGATCAAAATTATGCTTCCTAAATATTATGAATTTCAGCACGGTTCAAAGATATTATCCGGACTTTTTGCGCTCGAAAATCTTCCTTTGGAATTAAAAAACATGGGTCTAAAAGCGCCTCTGCTGCTCTCTGACCGCGGACTGCAAAAATCCGGCGCACTGGAGCTGGTACTGTCGGTATTTAAAGAAAACAGCATGGAAATCGGCTGTATGGACATCGACATTCCCGCTGATTCCTCTCTCGAATGCGTCAACAAAATTGCCAATGAATACAAGCTGTACGAGTGCGACTGCATCGTAGCTGTCGGCGGCGGATCTGTAATAGATACTGCCAAGGGTGTGCGCATGGTTCTCTCTCAGGATGGAAGCGACATAGAAGCCCTTGCGGGATGCGAAGCTTTATCGCGCGGCAAAGCTGTGCCGTTCGCGGCAGTCCCCACCACTTCGGGAACAGGCTCAGAAGCTACTATAGTGGCTGTTATCCGCAACAACGTGACCAATGTCAAAATGGAATACATTTCATACTATCTCCAGCCTGACATAGCTGTAATCGATGTGCGCATGACTGAAACTCTCCCCCCGAAACTCACAGCATCCACCGGCATGGATGCATTGTGCCACGCAATCGAGGCGTACACCTGTCTGCAAAAAAATCCTATCAGCGACGCTTATGCGGCAGCCGCAATTAAAATGATAAGCGAAAATCTGGTCAAAGCTACCAAGAACGGCGGTGACAAGCAGGCCCGACTCGCAATGGCTAACGGCTCAATGATGGCCGGCGCGGCATTCTCCAACTCTATGGTCGGTATAGTCCACGCAATCGGTCACGCTCTCGGCGGCGTATGCCATGTTCCCCACGCTGTTGCCATGGCAATTCTGCTGCCCTACGGCATGGAATACAATTACACAAAGTGCGGCGACCTGTACGGCGAGCTTTTGCTCTATCTGGCAGGCGCAGACGAATACGCGTCAACTCCCGCAGATGAGCGCGGCAAAAAATCCATCGCATGCGTTAAAAAGCTGCTTAAAAAGCTTAATTCGCTCACAGGATTGCCTCTTAAATTATCCGATGCAGACGTAACCCGAGAGGATTTTGACGCAGTGGCGCAGGCTGCAATAAATGACGGCGCAATGATTGTAAATCCGAGAGCGGCCGGAATAGAAGAAGTCAAGTCTATCATGGAAAAAGCATTCTGAGAAGGTGGGGAAAATTTTGGATATAAAAGCTTTGGTAGAAAAACAGCGTGAATTTTTTAAGACGGGGACAACTAAAAATCCCCATTTCCGCAAAAAACAGCTTCTAAAACTTGCCGATACCATAAAAAAATACGAATATAAAATCAATCAGGCACTTAAAAAGGATTTGAATAAATCACGCATGGAATCCTATATGTGCGAAGTGGGTCTGTCGCTGAGCGAAATTCATTATCTCAGCCGACACGTCATAGGCTGGTGCAGAAACAAGTACGTTCCCACTCCCCTTGCTCAGTTTCACTCCGACAGCTTTATCAAATCTGAGCCTTACGGCGTCGCGCTCGTGATGTCGCCTTGGAATTATCCCTTTATGCTGACTATAGAGCCTCTCGCCGCAGCAATTTCGGCGGGCAATTGCTGTATAGTCAAACCGTCGGCATATTCACCATGCGTTTCCGCCGTCATTGCCGAAATAATCGAAGCGGCTTTTCCGCCCGAATACATCGCAGTTGTGCAGGGCGGGCGTGCGGAAAATAACGAACTGCTGGAGCAGAGATTTGACTATATTTTCTTTACCGGAAGTGTAAATGTAGGCAAGCTCGTTATGGAAAAGGCTTCCAAATACCTCACCCCCGTAACTCTTGAATTGGGCGGCAAAAGCCCCTGCTTTGTAGACAAGGACGCAAATATCAAGCTCGCCGCGCGCAGAATCGCGTTCGGCAAGTACCTGAACAGCGGTCAGACCTGCGTAGCTCCTGACTATCTTTTCATTCACAAAGACGTTAAAAATGAATTTATAAAAGAATTTACTTCCTGCGTGAAAAATATGTTCGGTGAAAATCCGTTGGCTAACAAGGATTTTCCAAAAATGATAAACAAAAAGCATTTTGACCGGGTAAACAATCTTATCAAGGGAGAAAAAGTTATTATCGGCGGTAAATCAAATGAATCTACACTACAAATCGCTCCCACATTGCTTGATAAAATCACTCCCGATTCACCCATAATGCAGGAGGAAATATTCGGTCCTGTGCTGCCGATAATGACCTTCAGCGATTTGGGCGAGGTTGTCGATTATGTTACAGCACACGAAAAGCCGCTTGCATGCTATCTCTTTACACACAGCCGAAAAACTGAGCGATACATTCTCGACAACATTTCATTCGGCGGCGGCTGCGTAAATGATACTATCATTCACCTGGCCACCTCCCATATGCCGTTCGGCGGAGTTGGAAGCAGCGGTATGGGCGGTTATCACGGCAAATTCGGCTTCGATACCTTCAGCCACAAAAAAAGCGTACTGCGCAAATACACATGGCTCGACCTGCCGATGCGCTATCAACCCTACTCGAATTTTATGGAAAAACTGGTCAGAATTTTTGTTAAATAATGCATACATAAACATCCGCATAAGGCATAGTCTTTTTGATAGTGCCTTATGCGGACGTTTTATTCGTAACTCAAACTTCCCACTTGAAAAAACAGTCTAAATACCGATGAAACATAAGCAAAAATTCAATTAAATATGTAAACCAAAACAGATATTGCAAATAGTTACGCAAATAAACAGGCAGACTATAATACTAATTTTCAATAAAAGTACGACAAAAAATCTTCGCAAAAAACCATATACGCAAGTTTTTTGCTCGATTTTTTTGTACTTTGTTAATTGAAAATTAGTATAAGTAAAAATTAGAATACGCTAATTCCGCATATTTATCGGTTATGATATGCAGCCTTTTTTCTCGTTTTCTTTGAGCTTTTACACTCATCCAAAGAATTTTTGCTGTCAAAGAAAATAAATCCCATCAAAATCAAACATATAACCAGAATCCCCAATTCGGCATTAATATAATTGCACATGCTCTCCAACAAATTGCCAAGCCAGTTTAATCCGTAAAATGCCATTATAATAATTATGGCTATTTCTGCTATGCTGCCGAGTACCAAAGCGATTTTAAAGAATATCCCGTGTTTTTCTATATTTTTCATAAATGTAACCATCCTCTTTTTCGCACCTATGCGAATAAATTTATGTTTTACCGCTAACCATATTTCGCTCAAATATCCCAAAAACCTGCGACAAATGGGCATTTCGATCAGCCGTAGCAATAGAAAAATTAAAGATAAATTGCAATTTATCATTGAAATAGCTGTTGCGGCTTTTCTTCAGTCGCGTTTTTGCTACTTGCAAATTAAATATAACACATGTATTTGGAAATGTCAAGAGCTTTTTCTCACGTTTGAGAAAAAATATTTTTTTACAATTTTATCGTTGCATTAACGCGAAAGGTGTGTTAGAATATAATTACGGAAACACTGATTAATTCGGATTATACCGTGAAATTCACGGTGCACCGCTCAGTAACGTATTTTCACGCGGTCGAATCGACGGCAAAGCCTAACAATCAGAATTATTGTGTAATCAGCGTATCCTTACATCAAAATAATGGTGTTGACTTCATAGCGCAGAGGATTAATCGAAAAAATAAACTGACGTAATTTGAAAATCTACAGGGGTGTGTCCAAAATGAACATAAATGATAAAATCAAGCATCGCCGTATACAATTGGGGCTGAACGTAAACGATATTGCAGAAGCACTCAACATTTCCCGCGCCACATTATACCGCTACGAAAGCCACGAAATCGAAAAGCTGCCCATTTCCATTATTGAGCCGCTGGCCGAAATTCTACAGATGACGCCCACAGAGCTTATGGGATGGGACAGATTCAGCGACAGCAGCAACCGAACCGTTCCGCTTCTCGGAAGTATAGCCTGCGGTCTGCCTATCACGGCCGAGGAAAATATCGAGGACTACATCGCCGCGCCGATAGGCTGCAATGCAAATTTTGCACTGAGATGCAAGGGTGACAGTATGATAAACGCCCGCATATGCGACGGCGATATTGTATTTATACGCTCGCAGCCCGACTGCGAAAACGGTGAGATCGCCGCCGTGCTTATTGGCGATGAAGCCACCCTCAAGCGCGTTTACAAATATCCCGATGCAATCACATTAATGCCTGAAAACAGCGCATATCCCCCTCTTGTTTACCACAACGAGGAGATGAACGACATCAAAATCCTTGGCAAAGCAGTCGGCTTTTTAAGCTATTTTTAATGATTAATAAAACAGCAGTCGGAGATTCACTCACATAAATCTCCGACTGCTGTTTATTTTAAAGCAACTGTATCAAATTTCAAAAGGTTGTCAACAGGAATGTATCTTTCACCGAACAAGGCAAAATTCCTGCCGCAAAGGCTGCATTTCAGCACTGGCAGAACCACATCTTCCCCACCGGGGCTGAAATACTTTATTCCTACATATGTGGGTTTCAGATTTTCACGGCAGCATTGAGGAAGCCGATGCTTTCTGACAGCATCTTTGTGAAATGTATATCCGACCGACTTAAAATGCTCATTCAGACTGCTCATCAGATCCTCCGATTCGCTTTTTTAGTTCAAGATAGACGGCATAAAGCTCAGTATCTTCAAAACCGCCTCCGTCAGAGTTTTCACTGAACAATCTATATGATTTGAAGGGCAGTTTTATCACCATCACATAGCTGTTTCCTATTGCATCATTTGTCATAGTGTCTCGCGTGTAATACACATTTTTGACATCACGACATTCAAATATTGCCGAGCGACCGCCGAAAGTCAGCTTTACCTTGCCGCTTTTACTGAACTGAGCCGTGCCTTCACCGTTTGCCTGATTCTTGCGCTTTGACATCATCACAACACCGCACACCAGAAACGCAACGGGAATGAGGACCGTGACGCCTAAGCTGTCGCCTATACTGCGCGCTATCGCAGATGAAAGAAGCCATCCCACAATAAAAAGCAGAATACATACGATAATATTAATTATTTCCGAATCTTTATTTTTACATTTAAAGGTAATTGTTTTCACAGTATCCGCTCCTATTCGGGTTTCTGCTCTGTTTTGGAAATGTTCAGTTCCTTTGAGGATTTTCTGACAACCGCAATATCTATATTAAATTCTCCCATAGTCTGAGTAGCAATATTGACCGACGCCTGCTTGCGGCCGCCCTTGCTGCGCACATAAAATGCCGCCGCGCCGCCGACCAGGGCAATTGAGGGCGAGCCTACAATTTCCAGCCCGCCGTCACAGCTTATATTAAGTGTATCGGTGAAATATTTCAGTCGGTTATCATTAGAATCAACAGCCACTATTTCAATTCGCGCCGTATCATAGGTTTCGCCGTGAATAAGAGTTCTGCTGCTGACGTTGACCTTGAATTTAGTTTTAGTTACAGGTTCTTTGATAACTGTAGCTGCAACCTTTCCGTTAATTATACCCTCAAATTTAAACACGGTCTTTGAGGTGCGCGTAACGGCATATTCTTCGTAAAGCCGCGCAACTTCTTCCACCGACAATTTATTTTTTGGGGTGAAAAGCGACATAAAGCCTTCCTTTTTGGGCTGTGACGCTGCAGAATTACCCTCGCCCAGCTCGCTCATAACCTTGCGCACCATCTGTTCTTTTTTATTGTCAAAGCCCTCACTGCTTGTCATTTTCTGACCGATGAGGTCATCTATCAGAATAGGCGGATGCGGCATATTAGGATATTTTTTTCTGTCAGGGAAGAATTCAGAAATAAGCTCATTGTTTTTGTAAAGCTTCACACTGTCGCAATTGGTAAACGCATAAACATTGCCGATAATGCCGGATTTATGCTCACCCGCCATCATAGCAGACGAAATCTCAAGCACAGGCTTAGAGGCAGATTGACTGGAATAGACAGCCGCCGCAAGCTTTGGAATCCTGTTTATATCGCAGATACCATAGCTGCAAATGCCATCATCGCCGCCGAAGCTGGCGTGAGCGTTGTAATCGTGCAGACACCAGCCAAACGCGCCGATTATCGCGTCACTGCCATACGCTGCGTCTATAATACGCGCATGACTCAAAGCCTGGTCAAGCAATTCTCTCTCGCCGCCGAAGCTTCTGGAGGGGTAAAGATAGCCCGTGTGTTCCGTTATAATAACGGGAGATTTACCGAGCGAAATCTGTGCCGTATCATAATTTAAAGGCTCATTAAGCGAGTGCTTCTCATAATCATTGTAACCGTAAACTTCTTCAAGAATATCACTGCCCTTGAACTCTCTTACACCGTACATCGGACGTGAAGCATCCAATCTGCGCACAGTATCGCAGATTTTTCTGTTGATTGCGGGATTATCCTGCGTGTCATCCGAACGTGTGCCCCACATCACTATACTGGGGTGGTTACGGTCGCTGAGCATCATTTCTTCAACATTCTGAACCAGTGTATCAAGCCACTCACCGCTCTCAGCGTGCTTGTAGCCCGGAATATCGGCAATAACCATAAGACCGATTTCATCACAGCGTTCAAGGAAATACTTACTCTGAGGATAACGAGCCGTCCTTACCGCATTGCAGCCCAAAGACTTAATCAAATCCGCATCGCTGCGCTGTGCGGAGGCAGGCAGAGCAAAGCCTTCACCCGCATAATTCTGCATACGATTTATGCCTATCAGTTTTATTTTTTTACCGTTGAGGTAAAATCCCTGCCCGTCAACCTTAACCTGTCGAAAGCCTATGGTATAATCCAGCTCATCGCCGTTTGCAAGCGTCACCTTAAATATATACAGTTTGGGATTTTCAGGCGTCCACGCAGTAACATCTGCCGACACGTTCCACGAAACATGGTAATTCGCATGTTCAGCCTTATACTGGCATGAACCCAGCTTTTGTGTTCCGTCATACAGCGCAAATGTAAGTTTGCGTTCGGCTTTTTCTTCGCCTGCAACTTCACCTGTAATATCGAGCTTCCAACCATTTTCGGTCATCATCGGGCGGATAAAAGTATCTTTTATGTACAGGTCCGGCACAGCCTCAATCCACACATCGCGATAAATTCCGCCGTAGCTGATGAAATCCACCGAACCTCCGTAAGGAGGCGTATCAGCACGCTCGGAGGAATCCACTATGACGGTGAGCTTGTTGTCGCTGTCATTGACCAAATCGGTAATATCATAGCTAAAGCTTGTAAAGCCGCCCTTGTGTGCAAATGCTGCCTTGTCATTGATAAATACAGCGGCACAGCACATTACTCCGTCAAAATGAAGAATTATCCTCTTGCCTTCCATCTCGGACGGAACACAGAAAAGCTTACTGTACTGCACGACCTTGCTGCCGTCCTCGCCGCTGAAATAATTGAATTTTTCGCTTCCGCTGTTGTGGGGAATATCTACAGGTTTTATGGTAAAATCAAAATTTTCATTCTTGCTCTTTTTCGGGGAGTAATCCGGAGTGTATCTCCAGCCGAAATTCAAGCCTGTCCTGAGTCTTAACATTTTTACGTCCTCCGAACATTTTAAATTGACACAAAGCGCCGACCGTCCCGCTTGCCCAACAAGCGAACAAATCGGCGCATAATTCAAAAATAATTATTTGACGCAGTACTGCTCCATATATGCTTCCATTCTCGCCTTCATCTCGTCATCGATGTAGACTTTGCCGTCAACAGGATTGTTGTGGAGAATGTCAATTATCTCTCTGACTGTGACGATGGGGTATGTAACGATACCGAATTCCTCGTAAACTTCCTGGATTGCTGTCTTTTCACCCTTGCCCTTTTCCATGCGGTCAACTGAGATAACCATACCGGCAATTTCTATATCAGCGGCGGCCTTGAGAATAGGAAGAGTTTCACGGATAGCTGTACCCGCGGTGATTACGTCCTCAACTATGAGCACGCGGTCGCCGTCCTGAAGCTTGTAGCCGACCATTGCGCCGCCCTCGCCGTGATCCTTGACTTCCTTGCGGTTAAAGCAATAATTGATGTCGCGGTCAAAGAGATTGTTCATAGAGATACCTGCGGCAACAGCGAGCGGGATTCCCTTATATGCGGGACCAAAGAGCGCATCGATCTGGCCCTCGACATGCTCCTGAATGTTGCGGGCATAGTATTCACCCAGCTTTGCGGCCTGCGCGCCGGTCTTGTAGTTGCCGGTGTTGACAAAGTAAGGTGTCTTGCGACCGCTCTTGGTGGTAAAGTCGCCGAAAAGAAGCACGCCGGAACGCACCATAAATTTCACGAAATCCTCTTTATATGACATAATCAGTTTACCTCCGTAAAAACTATTAATTTAGTTTATTATATCATCAATGCGCCGCTATTGCAAGTAAATTTTATTATTCACGGTCAGTAATCAATGTAAATGCAACACCGTAGATAATATATATGGAAACGCTGAATAATACTAATTTTCAATAAAAGTACGACAAAAAATCTTCGCAAAAAACCATATACGCAAGTTTTTTGCGAAGATTTTTTTGTACTTTTTTAATTGAAAATTAGTATAAGTCGATTCACACATCGCTCAGTGACGGCTTTTCGCGGCGTGGAATCTACGGATTCGCCTTTATTCAGCGTATCTATAAGTAATATACAGGTCGAGCATTGACACCTAGCCATCAAACTAAATAGCCCCCGAAACGCCGTATTTCAGGCACTTCGGGGGATTTAAAATGGAGCTGTTAACCAGATTCGAACTGGTGACCTCTTCCTTACCAAGGAAGTGCTCTGCCTACTGAGCTATAACAGCAAAATGGCGACCCGAAACGGGCTCGAACCGTCGACCTCTAGCGTGACAGGCTAGCGTTCTAACCAACTGAACTATCGGGCCGTATCTGCGTCCACGCAATGCGTTAATCACAGCTTCATTATTATATCAACTTACAAAGCATTTGTCAAGAGAAAAATAAAAAAATTATGAAATTCCTTGTATGTATTAAAATGAAACTCAAATTTCAAAGTAAATGCAACAAGGAAAATAACCCGTTGCATTTACTTTGGAATCGCATGAAATAAGATATTTTTCAAAAATTATTCAGCCTGAAGTTTCGCGCTCATCATCTTTGCGCATTTGTATATATCACCGCAGCCCATGGTGATAATCAAGTCTCCCTCCTGAGCGTTGGCCAGCACATAATCCGCGACTTCCTCAAAAGAATGACCGAGGAAACAGCCGGGAATCAGCTCCTGCAAATATTCTGACTTAATTCCCAAATCATCAGTTTCTCGAGCCGCCATGATGTCAGTAATTGCCACCTTGTCAGCGATTTGAAGCACGCGCGCGAATTCATGCAGATGAGTTTTGGTACGGGTGTAAGTAAACGGCTGAAATACCGCCCAAACACGCTTATAATTCATTTCCTTGCAGGCGTTGAGGGTCACCTCGATTTCCGTAGGATGATGCGCGTAATCGTCCGCGATAGTGATACCGTTATGTACGGTGTGAATTTCAAAACGTCTGCCTGCTCCCGAGAACATACCCAGACCCTTTTTAACGTCATCCGCAGTCGCACCGACGTACATTGAGGCCGCAGCAGCCGCAAGCGCGTTAAGAACATTGTGTTCACCTGGAACTTTAAGCTCGATTTCAGTCAGCTTTTCGCCCGCATGCATCAGGTCGAATCTCCAGAAGCCGCCCTTGGTCATTCCGACGTTTTCGGCGTAATAGTCATTAGTGGCTTTAAGACCGAATGTGATAATTTTTGCCTTGGTGGTATTCAGAGCCTTCATTGTATTCGCATCGTCACCGTTGGCAACCACTGCACCAGATGTCTGACCCGCAAACTGGCGAAACGACGCTATAATATTGTCCAGCGTACCGAAATAATCCAGATGATCTGCGTCTATATTCAGAATCACCGAAACAGCCGGAGTTATCTGGAGAAAGGTGTCGACGAATTCGCACGCCTCGCACACCATATTTTCGCTCTTGCCCGCTCTGCCGTAGCCGCCTATCAATGCCAGCTTACCGCCGATTACAACGGTCGGATCAAGCTCGCCCGCCATAAGAATAGTGGTAATCATAGATGTGGTAGTCGTCTTGCCGTGAGTGCCCGAAACGGCAATCGCATTAGAATATCTGCGGCAGACCGCACCCAGCAGCACCGAGCGCTCTATAGTCGGAATGCCCGACTCAATTGCGGCTTTCAGTTCGGGATTCTCCTTGGAGATTGCCGCTGAATACACCACAAGTTCAGCGCCCTCAATATTTTCGGCGCGCTGACCTATGGTCACATTAATGCCAAATGAACGCAGACGCTTGACTGTATCAGAATTGTCGTCAACGTCTGAGCCTGTAATAAATTTATCATCCGCGCGCAGAATATCAACCAACGGGCACATGCCTGAGCCGCCTATACCTATAAAGTGAATGTGCTTTACCTTATTAAGCAATTCATCGTATTCTGTGATAACTTTGCTTCTCATAAATATCAGATCCTTTTCGCAAAATTTTGCATGGTTATTATTTTATCACAAAATCGCCAAAGTGTAAAGTACCTGAGCGCTTTTTTTGTGTGCAAATACACACAAAATTTAGTATCAGTCAGGCTGCCTTTTCCACACGATGTTTTTAGGTCGTCGGCTGACAAAATAATTGCTGAGCAGCACCGACGGAATAGTAAGAAAATACCAAAACACCGAATAAAGCAGGCACACCTGCCCCATTATATTCAAAAATCTGTCGGAGTAGTTCCAAACCCCCATTCCAAGGCGGACATTCACAATCCACCCCACCGCAAATTCCACCAGCGTGATATACATGCTGCCATAGGCGCATTTTACCCACAAGCTTTGACGATAATGCCGCAGATTGCTCCAATGCATTATCATCAGACAGATTCCGCCCGTCAGCACCATGGTCCAGTGGGTGTAACCGCGCCAGATTATTTCAAGCAGTCCGTAACCCACCGCACCGGCTAAAAACATAAATATATATTCACCGCGTCTTGTCAAAATTCTCAGCCCCGTAATATTTTAAATTGTCTGCATTCCTGCATAAAATTTATTTTTTACATACGCTGATAATTTATTCTTCATACGGCAAAAACACCAACTGCATTTTATAAAATCACAGTCGGTGTTTGTTTCTTTAATATTAATATTCAATTAAAAGTGTAAAAAAATCGAGCGAAAAACTTGCGTATATGTTTTTTTGCGAAGATTTTTTGTCTGCACTTTATTGAAGATTAGTTAATTCACTTGATGCAGTTCGTAATCGTCAAATTCAAATATGGTCGCATTAAGCGCGTCCAAATCCTCCGCATTGTGACTGGTAAAGATTATCGTACCTCCTTTTTGTATGTGCTGCTGCATAATTTCTCTGACTATTTTTATTCCGCTCTTGTCCAGCGCATTCATAGGCTCATCCAATATTAGAATCTGAGGCTTCTCCATTATTGCCTGCGCTATTCTCAGTCGCTGCTTATTGCCAAGGGAATAAGCCTTTACTTTCTTATCTATAAAGTCATCGAGCTTTAACTTATTCACAGTCTTTTTTATATCTTTCTCGGTAATTTTATTCTGTATGCTCGCCAGTATTTTTAGATTTTCAAACCCTGTCAGTTCGTTCATAAAATCGGGAGCATTAATTGAGATGCCTGCATTCTCTATAAATTCTATGTCCTCGCCCATAACTTTGCCATCTATTGTCACCTTGCCTGAAGTGGGAGCTACAAATCCGCATATTATCTTCATAAGCACGCTTTTGCCGCAGCCATTGTATCCGGTAAATGCATAACAGCCGCCACGCTGTAATTTTAACGATACATTTCTGAACACAAGCTTGTCTTTATATTCCTTTGATACATTTTCCAAAACTATATAATCACTCATAATAATCCTCCGTATTATATTTCGGCTTTATAAATCTGTCGATTTAGTACGCACATCAATACCGCTGCAACTACAATATTTACCAGAAGTCCACGCATAGTATTCATCAGACTGTAGTCTAAGCAAATGATCGCTGTATTTTGTGTCATTACATCTATCATAAAGATGATACTGGATGTTGCAAACGCCGTAAAAAAGCTTACCCCGCTGTTTTTGACAAGCATCATTGCCGAAACCAGCAATGTTATGTTGAAAAGCACCAAATACAGCTTTACTGCATACATAGCATACGCACACAGCATGCGAAAATTCGGCTCAAAATCCCCCCGGCCGAATATCGCCGCCCAAAGTACGAAATTTACCAGCACGCCGCCAAGCGCCTGCAATGCAAGCTGAGCGGACGTAATAACGGTATAGCGCATAAGCTTCTTTCTGCTTTGGTATCTGTGAGCCAGCATATACAGCAGCTTGCGTTCCTCATATTTGTTGGAGATAAAAAAGAAAATACAAAAACACAGCACAGCGGAAAATCCCATAATAAGCTGAATGTCAAGGTTGGATATGCCGCAGTTTATCAATGCATTATAATTATAAGACAGCAAATCAAAATAAAAAGAAGCTCTTCCTATGCTATCATTTCCATGCACATTGAGAAACAAAAGGCACATAGCTATCGACGAAACCGATATGAAGCAAAGCGGCATATATTTTCTGAAATTTATCACTGACTTCCGCGCCTTGAAATGTCCGCTGCTCGGCATTATCCACAGTATCGAGAGAATCAGCAGACATACTGAATACGTAAGCGCAACAAAGCGGATCGGTACATATCCATATGAATTTGGTGCACTAAGACAGTAAAAAGCAAATCCGATAAGATAAAAGTCTTTCACAAACATATTCAGCAGATAAGTTAAACACACCAACGAAATCACTATGGGCATAATATATTTTACATTCCATTTGCTCAAAAGGATTGCACTTAATATATCATATATCATAAATGTGGCAAATCCATATACTAAATAAGAAATAGATCCCCACATGAGCAGTTCTTTGCCGGATATGATACAATAAAGAATGTTTATTGCATTTATTCCAAAAAAGTAAATCAGACTGCTTTTAAGATAAATCTTCAGATAATGCAAAAACACTTTTTTTGAACTTATCAATCTCGAATAAATATACTGATTATCATAAATTATATTTTTATTCGGGAAATAATAAAGAAAATACACGATAAACACAAGCAAGTCATCCTGAAAACAGTTAAATCCCGGCATATGGTAATTTAGATTTAACAATATCAGTGCAAACGTGTATATTCCCCATGAAATCAGCATGTTTCTGCTTGCAAAATTCAACTTTTTCAGCTTAAGCTCAAACACCTAATTTTTCACCGCCCTCGCTTTTGAAGCTGCGCACCAAAGTAACAACCACAAACGCTATTACAGGTATATAGCTTACACCAAGTAAAATTGTAGATGGTTTTGGCAATGCTTGAGCTACTATCGGAAATGTTGGCGCAAACACAGAGAAATCAAAATAATTTGGCTCAGGTATTGCAGGAATGCATTGAAAAATAACCGTAAGAACAATGTAATAAACTGTAGGAATTGATAGAATCAAATATTTTTTCTCGGTGTAAAATGCCACAGCCATAGTA
>JAQXFQ010000189.1 GCA_029005175.1 Bacillota bacterium | reverse complement strand
TAAATTATCATTTATTCAATCATTCTTACTCTTGCCGCAGCATTTCTTATATTTCTTACCGCTTCCGCATGGGCACGGGTCATTGCGCCCGACCTTTGGCATGGCGCGCACAGGCTCGACATGAACGGTTTCAGGGGCTTTTTCCTGAACCTGCGGCATTCTGCGCGGCTTAATTCCCTGAACATCGCAGGCTTTATGTCCCTTTAGGTTCCATTTTCGCGTTCCGTAGGAAAGCTCGCCAATCATGTCCAGCAGGAAGTTGAACTGGTCGGCGGTGATTTTTGGCTCGGACTGCTGTATGTATTTAAATATATCGGACAAATCCCCGTCGGTCATGCACCACAATGAGATATTATTGATAAGCAGATGGGCGCTTTCATAGGTAATGCCGCATTTTGAATATATAAAGCTGATTATTTGTCTGTAGTAATAATTCAGTGAATCAGAGCCGTAAGCCGCGTATGCGTCGATTTCCTTGTGCTTTGGTATGTCATAATCCAGCCCGGCGGCGTGCTCGCTGAGCTGACCGAATTCGGCATAAGTGCATACAGCCTTGCCGTCGCTGTAGGTGAATTCCGCCATGTCAGCGGTTTGCAGGAACTTTTCAGCGTCATCTGCTGAACATTCAAGTCCGTATTCAGCGGCTAACCGTGCGAGAATTTCGGGAGTAAAGCTGCCGTACATCAAGGCGGCGGCTTTGGCGCAGCGCGCCAGCGGTTCGAGGTCGCAATTCAAAAAGTGCGCCGAGCAGTATTCCAGGATTTTGCCCGCCAGGTCGGAGGGAACGCAGGGGGTGAAGCAGTCCTTGCTGCAGAATACATAAACCAAGCCGTCCTCAAAGGGTGCGGAGTTTATAATTTGCTCTGCCTGTTGCTCGCTGATTTCACCGCCGCGCAGGCTGTCAATAAGTATTTTCAGGTCGCTGTCGTCATACTGCCTTAATTTGACATTCATACCTATGCTGATGGCGGGGATAACGTCCTCCAGCATTTGCTGTTTTGTGAGCTTGTCCGAGAGTTTAATGCCGTATTTTGCGCCGATAGCTTTTATTTTGGTCTTTTTGCAGCTTTCGGCGAGGGATTCGAGAGAATAATTTATTTCACCTGTAAGACAGCACTTTTTACACACATCATTCATAATTTTAAACACATTCCTTTCCATAACTATATCAAGTATCAAGCCGCCGATAATGGTAATTTCATAAATATATTTATACGGCGGAATTATTGAGGAGTTTATTGTACGTCGCTGTGTACGTCGCTGTCGGAAACATCCGCATCATCCGTATCATCCGCATCATCGGCTGACGGTGCAAGTCCGGGTTGTCGGTCTATTGCCATCGGTTCAACTCCGGCAAACAGCCTGTAAGTAAATGGAAAATAAAACAACTTGCGCTGACCGTCGGTTTCATCCTCGTCATAAAATGTAATAACCTTGTAGGCAAGCTGACGCCCCGAGGGAATATCTACATCCCACGGATAAACGGAATATGTGGTTATTTCACTGCCCTGATAATCCTGTGTGCCTTCAATATATTTTGTAGGCCAGAAGTGGTTGTCATACTGTGAAAACTCGCTCTTGAATGTAAAATATTCATCTATACTTGAAAAGGAATAGACCCCGTTGAATATCTCTGTATATACCATAAGCAGAATGATTATCATGCCCATGGTGACATATTTTACAGGGGAGGAGGTCAGAATTTTCTGCCAGTTGATTTTGGGGTAAAGCATGACGAATATAAACACGAGAATACATAAAATCACTATGCCGCAGCCCACGGCAATCGCCTTGTACCCCATGGAGATGTACACTATAATGTCAATCAGCCTGGCGGGGAACTCAAATATTGCCGTAATCAGTTCGGCTGCCAAAATCAGATAAAGAGCCAGCGTCATAAATCCCGAAAGCCGCGGCATATCAATATCGACACAATACAGAAAAATCTGCACACCGAAAATAAGAATAAACAGAAGCATAAGCAATATGCCGAATGTGCTCATGTTTTTACCATCACCCTTTCCTTAATACAAATTAATAAGCAGGTCATTTATATATCGGTGTCATTCCGGTACTTTCGGCAGTCGTCTGAAATGCCTTAGGCATCTTTGAGGCATAATTTTTATCGTTTGTGTAATATCTCATTTCCTCCGCATCGTAAAACAGAACGTAGATTTTACCGCTGTTTGAGCATATGAAAATCATGTCCATGCCTATAGTGTTGAGGTTTGCGTAATATTTCACACAGTTCAGCTCAGAATCGACGTTGATTTTCTTGCCGTTTTTATCCACAGTGCGCTCGTAGGGAATGGGGGATTTGAGCCCCTTGCTCATCATCTCCTGATAAAGCTCATAGTCGTTGGCGGATAGAGTAGCTTTGAGAGCCTTGACCACTGCGTCGGACTTATATACATCGTAGTCGTATGTGTTAGTTTCTTCGGCTTTATAATAATTCGGTGTGCCCTTGGTAAACTTACCGTCTATAACCGCGGCGGAGGAGAAACCCAGCGCCGAATTACTGCCCGAATGGTAAACAGAAAGGTATTTTGTTCCGTATTCAAAGTTGATGGACGCAGTGCCCTTTTTGTAGACAGCGACCTTTTCTTTGGTGAATGAAGCTGTGCCGGATATACTGCTTGTCTTTGAGTTTGCCCAGATTTTGAAAGTAAAGTCGAAGCCGTCGTCAGTTTGATTAGATATGGTAATGGCAGCTTTGGCGGTTTCATATACGTCTGTTTTCTGCCATGTGCCTTTAAATGACGGGTGATTTACGGCTGACGATACATCATCTGAGGAGATTTCTTCGGATGAGAATTCATCAGATGATACATCATCTGTGTCGTCAAACGGTACTATTGTCGCAGAGCTGATGTCTGTATTCGATATATTCTGAGCCGACGAGGTGTCGGCAGTCTTTTTGCCGCCGTTATTCAACATACTGAATGCCGCGACGAATAATATCACAGTTCCTATAAATACCGCCAATGCCGTGACTGCCAGCGACGGCAGACATCCCTGATTCTGATTTGCGGCAGATCGGCGTCCGGAATTTCTGTATCCGTTAGTATTGCGAGCCAATGCAGATTTCTCCTTTTAACATTAATATTGTAGATAAGTAGAAGTGCAAGATATAGAGATAAATCATAATTTATATTGGGTGGTCAGGGGCGTTGCCCCCGAACCCCTACGATGGG
>JAQXFQ010000188.1 GCA_029005175.1 Bacillota bacterium | reverse complement strand
GTGCGGCTGTATGACAATTTCCGCTCGGCTTCGTCATATTTTGCCCGGCAGGAATTTAAATTTTCCAGCGCGCTTTTTTGCTCAGCTAATTCTTTGCACAAAGCCGCGTCCTCCTCGGCGGACTTCAATTGGGCGGCAGTGCGATCGGATTTTTTTGCGTTCTGCTCCGCTTTTGCCGTTAATTCGGACAGCTTCACGCGGCATTGTTCGATTTTAGCGTCAAGTTCGGCGGGAGTTTCACATTCCGCGCTTGTCAGTGCCATGGCTCTGCGGCTCTGATGCTCCTTGCATTGGTTGTTTAGACGGGTGAATTCCTCCGATATACGGGCGGTGATTTCCTCCCAGCGTTCAGTGTCGAAAAGCCGCTTGAAAATTTTCTCCTTTTCATCGCTGGTGGCGGTGAGAAGTTCGCGGAATTCGCCCTGAGGCAGCATAATGACCTTGACGAACTGGCTTTGCGACAGCTTGAGAATATTCTCGGCCGCATCGCTTACCGCCTTGGATTTGCCCGTGGCTATCGGCTCCCAATCGTCGGAATCATCTCGGCGAAGGTAGCAGGCGTTTTCGCTGTCGTCTATCTTGAATTCGCCGTTTCGGGTTTTGGGAATTCTCCAGCGGCGGTAGAATTTGTATTTGGTGCGGTCGATTGAGAATATGTATTCGATTTCGGTGTCAACGCTGTTTGGGGCGTTGTTGCAGCGCATCTGGCGCCATTCCTTGGCGCGCTCACTTCCTGTCGCCTTGCCGTACAGAGCCATGCATATGGCGTCGAGAATAGTGGTCTTGCCGCCGCCGGTCTTGCCGGTGATGAGGAATATTCCGTTGTCGTAAAGCTTGGTGAAATCCACCTCGGCGGTGCCGCAGTATGAGCCGAACGCAGTCATTTTCAAGTAAATAGGCTTCAATTTTCGTCCCCTCCAATCATGCTGTTAATCTTGTTGAAAAGCTCGATGTCCTCATCGGTCGGCTCAATTTTGCACATGTCGTGGAAAAACGAGGTCATTATTTCCTCGTCGGTAACGGTGTGATTTGCCATTTTCTCTCGAAGCTCGCCGCGGCTGTCCTCTCCGTCAAACGCGCGGTTGAGATAGGCCTGACTTATGCCGAGAATGTTCGGATATTTCTCGCGCAGGCGGGACATAGGCTCATAAATCAGCCTGTCGTCGGTGACGTGGGCGAATATATAATCGTCTGAGCAATTGTCTTCCACGCTCAGAAGCTCGTCAAAGCTGCCCTCTATGGTGTGCATTTCCCGGAGCGGAGTTATCGGTATTCGTGTGACTTCCATGTCTTTTGCCGTGTCAATCAGCAGCATGCACTTGTCGCGCTCGTTGACGTCAAAGGAATATCGCAGGGGCGAACCGCAATACATAATGTTGCGTCCTGCGCTCTGGGGCGAGTGGATGTGTCCCAGACAGGTGAAGTCGAACCCGCCGAACGCGTCGGAGGAAATCTGCTGTGCGCCGCCCACGGAAATCTGGCTTTCGCTGTCGCAGGTTATCGAGCCTGTCACGGTGCAGTGGGTGATGAGGATATTCGGGCAGTCGGCGGCAAGCTTGTCCGCGTTCATCTCGAAAAGCTTTGCGTAGGCTTCGTTGACGCTTTTCAATTCCTCGCATTTGGTGATATATTTCGCCGTGGGCAGGTCGAAATAGGGGAGTGGGAAGAACTTCGCGCGGCTGCCATCCTTGGCGGTGATGTCGATGGGGGCGAAGAAATCCTCCACCGAATTAGCCAGATAAATGCCCGACGAGCGCATTAATTTGGCGGCGGGCATGATTCTTTCGGCACCGTCGTGGTTGCCTGATATGGCAATCAGCGGAATGCCGCGCCCGGCAACGGAATACAGCATGTCCTCAAAAAGCTCAATTGCGGTGATAGGGGCAATGCTGCGGTCGTATATATCGCCAGCCAGCACTATGACATCGGGCGCATAATCGTCAATAGCTTTGAGAAATATATTTTCGATAAAATAACGCTGGTCGTCTGTCATTGAGCGGACGGAAACCACCTTGCCCAGATGCCAGTCGGAGGTGTGCAATATTTTCAAGGAAAATCATCTCCTGTATTTTTTTCTATATTTTCGCCGTCAGTGCGGCGGGTGCAATCGGAGGTATATGCAACATTCTATCACATTTTTTTGGTGAATACAAGTGACGGCGCGAAAATTGCAAAAATCCGCCCCGTGCGGTCGAAATGAAGCACGGGGCGGATTTCCTGTAAAATTGTTGGAGGGAATGAAAGGGTTTATCTATTGAATAAAGTTATAAGCTTTTTCTTGTAGACAACCGTGCCGATTGCCGCCAGCGAGAGCATCGCAAGGCAGGAAGCAAC
>JAQXFQ010000187.1 GCA_029005175.1 Bacillota bacterium | reverse complement strand
TCGGAGCTTTTTTATTTTCATCAAATTATAAATAATAAAATTATTATCAATTATTGACCGTCCATTTCAGAAAACTGCCTGCGAAGATCGTCGAGTGTATCGTTAGAAATGCGGTGCTGCTCCTGCGGCGCCGAGGGCTGCTGTGAAGCGGCAGGAGAGGGGATCTGCATTGGCGGATTCTCAATAGCGGGCATGGGGTAAGTCTGCTCGGGCTGTGCAGGCGTAATAAATGGCTGCGCCGGCTCTGCCCTGCCGATTTCCTGATACATGTAGTCGAAATCGTCCTCTAATTCAGAATCATACGGCTGCTGTACACTTATCGGTTCATATGAATAGTCAAAATCATCGTCAAGCTCGGGTTCATCATATGGCTTTTCGACAGCCTTGGGAGCCTGCTCATTGCTGCCGTCAAAAGTATATGAAGTGGCAGAGAAGTTCTGCTCCTGCGGCTCATCTGCGGTTCTATCCTCGGAAGCTGAATCGTCGTCCGGCGGCGTAATATTCTTTGGCTTTGAGTCGCTTATCGCAACGATAATCATGCTGAGTATCGCCATGATTACCATGCATATGCCCATAACGATATGAGCAGAGATGTAATTGCTGTTACCCACGCGGTACTCCATGCGAACTGCGACAATAATAAGCACCGCAAATGCCGCAAATATGCCAAAGAAGCCCTTTTTGAAAAGCTGCTTTTTAACCAGTCGGCAGACGAATACAATAATTATTACCAGCCAGCTCACGATTCCTATGATCTGAGAGGCCTTAATAAAGTCGTTGTCAAAAAGGCAGAGCGTGACTGTGCGCAGACTGTCCATTACCACCTGATTCAGACCGTGGAGCATGAGGAATATCAGCGCGACATTACCCTTGGTAAAGCTGCTGTTTTTTCTGCCGTAGCAGAAGAAAAACAGTCCCAGGCAAATCACAAATATTACCGATTCCACGATGCCGTCAAGATAAAACACCGCCAGATAATCCAGCCCGTCGGCGTCGTTTCTGACCGTAAAGGCATTGGGCGCCATAGCGAAGCCCAGCGAATCCATTGTGAAACGGGTGGCGAATCTTCCCACGGTGATTATGCCCGCGCCCGCAACAGCCACGCAGTCGGCAATCTCACCTAATGAAGCCTTAAACAATAATGCCGTGAGCAGCGCCGCCGCCAGAATTCCCGCCATTGCGCCGTATAAACCGTAGCCGCCATCGCGCATTCCCGTGAATATATAACCTATGCCCAATTCTCCGAGATCCATCCTTGATGTACAATATTGCACGCGGGATAGAATCATGGCCAGCGGAGTGCCTATGCAGAACACTGTCAGAATTTCATTGACCGAACCCTTCTGAAATTTTCTGAGCAGGCATGCCACGCACAATCCGACCAGACAGGCGGCTGCGACTACGATTCCGAACCAGTCCAACGATAAGCTTTCATAAATCAATGCTGTTCTGTTCATATAAATTCATCCTTATTGCTTGGCGGTGCCGAAATAAATTACACTATCCTGTGCACGCTCGCCGTATTTTTCCTTACTTCCGCTGTTGTACGCGATGGTGTTGATGTGCTTGTTCCGGAAAAGCAGTGTGCCGGACTGTCCGCCGTCGAGGTTATATGCCGTGATGCAGCCGCGTGAAACCATTTCATCAGCCAGCGTATCCATATCCGCGCCGACCTCGCCGACCGTGCAGAGCAGATAATGCAGCTTGCCAAGCTGACCTATGCATGCGCGCGCCTGAAGATGATCTATCTCTCCCAGCTTCTGACTTTTAAACTTTTGGGAATGGGTATTTTTCCCGTCCGCCACCAGGGTGGGGCCGAATGTAAACGAGAACATAATGCTGTCGGTGAAGGTTTTGCCCTCATCGGCAACCTTTTTCTTAAAGTCCGCAGAATCATATGTGTGGAAATCGCCGTTGTAATCCACCACCAAAACATCGTTGCTTTTATCAATGGTTGATTTTTTGCTTATTACTTCCTCGCCATACTGATAAATATATCCGTACTTTCTATACGAATAGAAATCCGATGACATACCCACCACGCCGTTGCAGTTGTTGAATATGGTAGTAGGGGGAAGCTTGCCCGGCTTTACGGGGTCATTGCCTGCCCAGCCGCGGCGGAACTGCGACGGGTCGGAAATCTGCACATCCGCAAAGGCATATTCGGCAGTGCATTTTCTTCCGTTTATCTTTTTAGTCATTCGCTCTGCCCACGCGACTACAGTGATAGTTTCGTCCTCATATATGTACTTTTTAATGCCTTCCTCAATAACCTCGCTGTAATTAGCCTCATCCGCTTTGGGCGCGGCGCTCATATCATAAGGAAGTGAATATCTGCTCTCTGCGCCGGTCACTGTTGATATTATGCTGTTCATCGACTTGTTGAAATGTGCTGAAGCCTTGTTTTCGCCAAAACCGTCCAGATTAGTTTTATGAGATGAGGATGTGACCAGATATACCAGAGATGCCGACATCACCACAGCTACAACGGCGAGAACCGCTGTAAGTCCTTTACTCTTCATTTGATACCACCTCACCTAAAATTGCCGTACACAATTCCTCTGTCACGTTGATTTTCCACATGCCGTCCTGAAAGCTCATATTAACGGTTATCTCAACAGAACTTTCCTCAGCCTGAGCTGCCACCGCGTTAAAGGCCTCTGTAACCACCTTATCCACGACCTCTTTATCATCTGAGGGAAAGGCTTTCAACTCGTTATCTTTCACATAGCTGTTTTTCAACTTGTTATATTCCTCCGAAATTGCCTCTTTCAGACCAAATACATTCGGAGCATTCACCCTGACAACACATCTTGCAGCTGCGCCGTTTACCACAGGCTGACTTATTATCTCATAGCGCAGTCCATTGAGCCTGGCCGCCAGCATAACGTCAGCCAGCGCATAGCCTGTATAATTTTTTATCTCAAACGACGCATGATCGGCAAGGTATTCATCACATCCGGTAAAGTTCTCACTCTTTAGGCAGTCAAAAAATCCGGTCACTGAGGACTCGGGCAACTGATTCGTCTTGACATATGTGCCGAATTCGCAGCCCACGGCACAGCAAAGCACAGCCGCCGCAATTACAGCCGCGATAAATCTCACAAATTTAAGCTTCATAAACGCACCCCTTATTTTATATTTGCAGTTTAAAGATTCTTACCATCTGATTTTATCGTTAAGCTCGCCTGTAGTGGTGCCCAGCAGGTGATTCATCTTGTCATACACAGCGCGTTCAAAATGTGTTGCGCTGTCTATGTCCTCCGCCAGCAGTTCACCGTAAGCTCCCCGTCGATAATAATAGGTCACCATGTAGCAGCCGTCATTCAGCTCGGTGCGTATACTGGTCACCTTTTTAGGATGCGCCTCAACGCTCTCCGCCTGCTTCACATGTGCCTCAGCCGGTCGAACCTCTGCTTTCTTTACATTTACATGTCTGACCTGTCTCAAAAATCCACCCTCTTTAAACATACCTTAAAATATATTACCACAAAGTTATAGCAATTTCAACTAAAATAACAACTTTTTATATTGCATTGATAAAACTCTTTGCACCAAAAAGAATTAAACGGTAAATCATAATTTAGCTGCGTGACGTCCACTCGCAAATCTTCGATTTTCTCGTTAGTTTTTTATGGGCTTCGCATTTTTCCTATTGCCGGTTGTTCTTGCACTTTGGTTTTGTAGGGGCTTTGCCCCTACGACCCCACAATGGGCGCTGCCCCTTGACCCCGCCAAGAGGACCAGTCCCCTTGGATTCCCATTGTTGCGTACTCT
>JAQXFQ010000186.1 GCA_029005175.1 Bacillota bacterium | reverse complement strand
ATTTATCTGCGTAACGTCCACTCGAAAATCAAAGATTTTCTCGTTAGTTTTTTATGAGCTTCGCATTTTTCCTATTGCTAGTTTTTCTTGCACTTTAGCTTTGCCCCCACGCCCCCACGATGGGCTTAACCGCTATTCAAGAAATAGCGGTGTCCCCTTCGACCCCGCCAAGAGGACCCCCGCCATTCAAGGAATGGCGGGGGTTCTCTTTGGATTCCCGACTTTGCGTACTCTATGATAAATTACATTTTTGTAAGTTTGGGCGGTGTTTTGTAATGCAAATGAATAGTACCGCGCGTAAAACTGTGATAGAATATAAGCGTAATCGAGATTACCTGTAAATATTTGATAAAGGACGGTAATAAATTTATGTCACTTCTCGCGGTAAATAATTTAAAGAAAACATACACCACCCGCTTCGGCGGCAACGAGGTTCACGCGCTCACCAATGTATCGTTCACAGTCGAGCAGGGCGAATATCTCGCCATAATGGGCGAATCTGGCTCGGGTAAAACCACACTTCTCAATATTCTCGCCGCACTCGACCGCCCCACCTCGGGCGAGGTGCTGCTCGGCGGCAGAGACCTTGCTTCTATTAAGGACAAGGAAATTTCCGCATTCCGCCGCGACAACCTGGGATTTGTCTTTCAGGACTTCAATCTCATAGACACATTTTCCCTGCGCGACAATATATTTCTCCCACTGGTGCTGGCAGAAGCCCCGTATGAAGAAATGGAAACACGCCTGCAGCCGATAGCCGCAAAGCTGGGAATATCCGATATTCTCAATAAATATCCCTACGAGGTTTCGGGCGGTCAGAAGCAGCGCGCCGCCGTTGCACGCGCATTGATTACCAGACCGCAGCTTGTGCTGGCAGATGAGCCGACAGGCGCACTGGACTCAAAGGCGACCGACAGTCTGCTCAAAATATTCAGTGAATTTAACCGCGACGGTCAGACTATTCTCATGGTGACCCACTCGGTTAAGGCGGCAAGTCACGCGGAACGCGTGCTATTCATCAAGGACGGCGAGATTTTCCACCAGATATACCGCGGCAAATCCGGCTTTGAGGAAATGTATCAGAAGGTTTCGGACGTGCTCACATTAATCACAACAGGCGGTGATGGAAATGAAGAATAAAAGTATCTACCGCACTATGGCAGTGCAGAACATCAAAAAGAACCGCAAAATGTACCTGCCCTATATTCTGACATTCGTCGGCATGGCAGCTATGTATTATATAATCACATCACTCGCCTCAAATCCGACACTCGCCAATATGAAACGAGGCGCGCATACGTCTGTAGTAATGCTGGGCTTCGGCACATGGATAGTTGCAATATTCGCTTTGATATTCCTGTTTTATACCAACAGCTTTCTCATCAAGCGACGCAAGAAAGAACTGGGGCTTTACAACATCCTCGGCATGGAAAAGCGACATGTCTCGCGCATACTCATGTGGGAGAATTTATTCGTTCTCGCCGCAGGACTGGGCGGAGGCTTACTGCTCGGCGCGCTTTTCGACAGGCTTATATTTATGGTTCTGCTTAAAATGCTTGGGGAAGCGGTTCCTGTTGAATTTTACTTTTCATGGACATCGCTGATTTACACCACTCTGCTATTTTCGGCTATCACATTGCTGATTCACCTAAACAGCATTCGTCAGGTGCATTTTTCCAATGCGGTTGACCTGCTCAAGGGCGGAAATGTCGGAGAAAAAGAGCCTAAAACCAAAATAATCACCGCCATTCTTGGCGCAGTCTCACTGGGCGCGGGATACCTCATCGCCCTCACCACAGAGAAGCCGATAGAAGCCTTTGGAAATTTTTTCATTGCCGTAATTTTGGTAATAATCGGCACATATCTGCTCTTTACAGCGGGAAGCATAGCACTGCTCAAGCTGCTGCGCAAAAATAAAAAATATTACTACAAGCCCAGTCACTTCATTTCGATTTCGGGCATGATCTACCGCATGAAGCAGAACGCCGTCGGTTTGGCTAACATCTGCATTCTCTGCTCGGCGGTCATTGTCACTGTGTCCTCCACTGTTGCGCTGCGCATATGCGCCGGGGATTCTATTCGCAGTCATTATCCGTATGATATGATAACCTCACTGAATATGGATTTTGACGATGAAAATCAAACTGATACATTTTCGGACGAGGCAATCGCAATATTAAACGAATCTGTAGACGACGCAATGAGCAAGCTGAATTTGAAGATGGGCGAAAGCATACAATTTACCACGCTGGAATTCTGGTCTGAGCAAAAAGGAGATATGATTGCTACGGATAACTTAAAAAATCCCGTTAAGCTGTGCATATTGACTTTGGACGACTACAATAATATAAACAACAGCAGCGAAACGCTCGATGAGAATGAGGTTCTCTATTACCCTGCCGGCTACCGTTATAATGCAAGCACTCTGCGTCTTTTTGACAGAAAATATAAGGTAGCAAAAATAATCGAAAAAATGCCTGCAATCGCGGCAGGAGATTATGCGGGAGATATTAGCATAGTTCTGGTAGTCAGAGATAAAGACGAATTTAGCTCACTGTATCAAATAATAAAGCAAAAGTATGAGTATTCTGAAAGCGGTCTGATTTTAAATCTCCTATACAAATATTACTTCAATATAGACGGCGGAGATAAGGAGAGCCGAATTGCACTGCCTGAGGAATTCGCCCATATATTAAGCGATAAAATGTACAGTTATGAGGGAATCTCATTCGGCTACTCCTACGGCGGATATGACCGGGCAATGGATGAAGAAATAAGTGCTATCAGCGGTATTCTTTTTGTGGGGCTGTTTCTAGGCATACTTTTCTTGACTGCTACAGTTCTGATTATTTATTACAAGCAGATAACCGAGGGACACGAGGATTTTTCCCGCTATCAGATAATGCAAAAGGTCGGACTTACTCCGCGCGAAATCAAATCGTCGATAAACTCTCAGGTTATGACCGTGTTCTTTCTGCCGCTCATAACGGCAGTGATACACATGTGCTTTGCATATCCTGTCATAAATAAGCTTCTGATTCTTTTGGGACTTACAGACACCAATCTGTTTTTGGTATGCATTGCAGTAAGCACTTTGATATTCGCAGTGATTTACACAATAATTTATTTTGTCACCTCCAGAATCTACTACGGCATAGTCACGCAGAAAAATGACTATTAATCAATCAAACTGTCGACTGCCTCAAAGGCAATCGACAGTTTTTTTGTGTTTCTGTCAAAAAATCAGATAATGCAATTATTTTGCCATAATTTGCGCGAATTTCTGAAATTTAAGCATAATAGTGTCATATATGTGGTGAATTATACAAGATTTTATTAAAATTCTTTTGTATAATAATAACATAAAAGAGAGCTATATTTTAAATTCAATAATCCATAATAACCAAAGCTTAATTTTCTAAGAAAGAGGAAAAATATGATTAAATCTGCAATAATTCACAATCCCGACCGCGAATATTGTTATTGTGCCGGCAGCGGAAATTTTATTATAAAACTTCGCGCCGCTCACGGCGATTTGTCTGAATGTATTTTAAACTACCGCGACAAATACATGTCAACGAGGATTCCCGGCATTGACAAGGAAATATCCATGCAAAAGGTTGCCTCCAACGATATATACGATTATTACGAGACCGCCGTTAAATTTGACGGAATATGCATGAGATATTATTTTATTCTCAAGGACTGCGGCGGCAGCACTGTATATTTAGGTAATCAAAGCTTTTTTGACAAGCCGATTGATGACATATATTACATGTTTGACCTGCCACGAATCTCACGCGAGGAAGAAGAATTTACCGTGCCTGAGTGGGCGCCGGGCAGCGTGGTTTATCAGATATTTCCCGAACGCTTTTCGCCCGACGCAGAGCCTGCTGCCAACGACGAGCATTGGTATCAGTCGCCAATGGAGCGCTGTCAGCGTCTTGGCGGCACCATTAAAGGCATAACCTCACATCTCCCCCACCTTGCCGATTTGGGTGTAGACGTTATTTATATGACCCCTATATTTCTCTCGCCAAGCGACCACAAGTACAACACCAAGGACTACCTGAAAATCGACCCCGATTTCGGTACTGAGGCGGACTTGACAGAACTGACGGATACCGCACATTCGCTGGGAATCCGTGTGATGCTTGACGGGGTGTTCAACCACTGCGACCCCGACTTTTTCGCTTTCAGGGACGTATTGGAAAATCAGGAAAATTCAAAATACCGCGACTGGTTCTATATTAAATCATTCCCTGTAAAATGGGAAATGCCTAAAAAATTTACGGGAAGCTTTAAACTGCCCGACTATGAGACATTCTCTTACTTCGGCGGCATGCCAAAGCTCAACTGCTCCAACGCCGAGGTTCGCGATTACATAAGAAGTGTGATAAGCTACTGGATGAATACTGCGAAAATCGACGGCTGGCGTCTGGACGTTGCCGATGAAATAGGTCACGACTTTTGGAGATTTTTCCGCAGCGAGGTCAAAAAAATCAACCCGAACGCACTTATCACGGGTGAAATATGGGCGCACACATCGACCTATTTGCAGGGCGACGAGTGGGATACATTTATGAACTACCGCTTTTACAACGCAGTGCGCGACTGCGTGGCATGCGGTAAATACCCCGTGTCGCATCTGGCAAACGAGCTTTCCGACATTCGCGGAAGCTCCAACCGCCGTTCGTGGGCGGTATTGTGGAACCTTATCGGCAGCCACGACACTCCACGATTCCTGCATCTGGCGGGCGAAAACCTCCAACGGCTCAAAATAGCCTCATTGATACAGCTTACCACGACAGGTATGCCCATGATATATTACGGCGATGAGTACGGTATGACCGGCGCAATGGATCCCGATTGCAGACGCGGCATGGTTTGGGAAAAGTCACGCCAAAATCAGGAAATATACTCTCATTACAAGCGGCTCATTGAACTGCGTAAAAATTCCCCCGCGCTGAAATGCGGTGAACTGAAATTTACAGTGGTCGACGACGCACACGGCATACTGGTGTATGAAAAATACTGCGGCGATGAAAAATACTGCATTACCATAAACCTCGGCGCAAATGAGTGCAAAATGCTTTATTCCGAAACCAATAAGCTTACAGGTCTTGACGACCTCATGCACGACAGAAAATTTGACGGCGTATTGCAGCCGCTCGACTTTGCGGTGATAAAGGTTAATTCATAATCATTTGCAAGCGTATCTGTCATTCTTTTGAATTAAGTGTATTGACATCATGCTGAAATATGATATAATTATTTACGTTAAATTATATTATATGGAGGTGTGATGTCTCTGTCTTTTAAGCGTTTTTTCACAATAGCATGTCATCTTCTTATTTTATTATTTATATTTTCAAGCTGCTCGGAAAAATCCAAAGGCAGCTCGGTCGTTACTGATGATATAAAAATAAACGAAGTGATGAGTTCCAAT
>JAQXFQ010000185.1 GCA_029005175.1 Bacillota bacterium | reverse complement strand
TTTATCATATGCCACGCATATGATAGGGCTTCGCATGGGTGCATTTTCCTATTGCTGGTTTTTCTTGCACTTTGGTTTTGTGGTGGCGTTGCCCCCACACCCCCACAATGGGCTTAACCGCTATTCAAGGAATAGCGGTGTCCCCTTGACCCCGCCAAGAGGGCCTGCCCCCTTGGATTCCCGATGTTGCGTACTCTCCGCTAAATTGTGATTTTTTTATATATTGACGATTTTCTCCGTCAATTTTAAATTTATGATAGCGGAAAATTAACGGCGTGTCAAGCGGAGATATGCTGAGGCATTTTAATTCTTTCTGAAAATTTATCAAATTTTGTAAAAATCATTGACACTGACCTCAAATAATCATATAATGATAAGTAACGTGTGAATGCTATTATACGCGTTGTTAGCGTATATATTAATGGAAATCACATTGATTAATTTTTGGAGGTTAATTCTATTATGGCACGTGTTTATAATTTTTCAGCCGGTCCGTCCATGCTGCCCGAGGCTGTGCTCAAGCAGGCAGCAGATGAAATGCTCGATTATCAGGGAAGCGGACAGTCAGTTCTCGAAATGAGCCATCGCTCCAAGGTGTTTGACAAGATCATCAAGGATGCTGAGGCAAATCTCCGTGAGATTATGAATATTCCGGATAATTACAAGGTTCTTTTCCTCCAGGGCGGCGGTTCTACACAGTTCGCTATGATTCCGCTCAACCTGATGAACAAAAATAAGAAGGCTGACTTCGTTATCACAGGTCAGTGGGCAAACAAGGCTTATCAGGAAGCCGCAAGATACGGCGAAGCTAAGATTATCGCTTCTTCCAAGGATAAGACATTTTCTTACATTCCTAAGCTTGATTCCGCAGACTTTACCCCGGATGCGGACTATTTCTACATCTGCCTTAACAATACAATTTACGGCACCAAGTGGAACAATCTCCCCGAAACAGGCGATGTTCCGCTCGTAGCCGATATTTCATCCAACATACTTTCCGAGCCGATAGACGTCAGCAAGTTCGGTCTGCTCTTTGCAGGCGCACAGAAAAACGTATCCGGCGCAGGTCTTACTATCGTTATCATCCGTGAGGATCTCATCGGCAACGCTATGGACTTCACTCCCACAATGCTCAACTATAAGACACATGCAGACGCTGATTCGCTCTACAACACTCCTCCCTGCTATGCTATTTACATCGCGGGTCTGGTATTTGAGTGGATAAAGAACAACGGCGGTCTGGAAGCTATGAAGGCGGCTAATGAAAAGAAGGCAAAGCTGCTCTACGATTATCTCGACAGCTCCAAGCTCTTCAAAGGCACAGTTGTTCCCGAGGATCGTTCGCTCATGAATGTTCCGTTTGTCACAGGTGACGCCGACCTCGACGCTAAGTTCGTCAAGGAGTCCACAGCGGTGGGTCTTGTCAACCTCAAGGGTCACCGCTCAGTGGGCGGCATGAGAGCTTCTATCTACAACGCTATGCCTTATGAGGGCGTTGAGGCTCTGGTTGAATTCATGAAGAAGTTTGAGGCAGAGAACTCTAAGTAATCGGCTTTTACTAAATAAATCAAAGAATTGCAACGCGGCAGTCGCATAATTCAGGTGGAGTACGGCAGCAGAGGTTGCCGTACTTCGTTATTATATTGACATAAAATTAAAATCACACAACGGAACAGGGGTTCAGTTGTGAACGGAATAAGTTTTCCGTCGTGAAAGGAATGAACAGAAATGGCAAATATTCTTACTTTGAATAAAATTGCAAAGATTGGTCTTGACAGATTCGGCGAGGGGTACAACTGCTCCGAAACTATGGAAAATCCCGACGCAGTACTCGTCCGCTCTGCATCAATGCACGACATGGAGCTTCCCGAGAGCCTTCTCGCCATTGCAAGAGCCGGTGCGGGCGTCAACAACATTCCGCTCGACAAGTGCGCAGAAAAGGGCATTGTTGTGTTCAACACCCCGGGTGCAAATGCAAACGCTGTTAAAGAGCTTGTTATCGGCGCAATGATCATGAGCTGCAGAAACGTTCTTCCCGCAGCAGCATGGGCAAAGGGTCTCAAAGGCAACGGCGATCAAGTCGGCAAGATGGTGGAAAAGGGCAAGAGCCAGTTTGTAGGTCCTGAAATCAAGGGCAAGAAGCTCGGCGTTATCGGTCTGGGCGCAATCGGCGTGCTGGTTGCCAACGCCGCCGCCGCGCTCGACATGGACGTATTGGGCTATGACCCCTATCTTTCGGTTGACGCCGCGCTCAAGCTTTCACCGAAAATCAAGCATGTAAAGACAACAAAGGAGATCTTTGAACAGAGCGACATAATCACTATCCATGTTCCGCTCACCCCCGACACTAAGGATTTGGTAAACGCTGAGAGCATCGCATTGATGAAGGACGGCGTGAGAATCCTCAATTTCGCCCGCGGCGGTCTGGTCAACTCCGCCGACATCAAGGCGGCTATCGAGAGCGGCAAGGTCGCAGGATATGTTATCGACTTCCCGGATGACGAGGTTCTGGATGTTGACGGTATCGTGGCAATTCCGCATCTCGGCGCCTCCACACCCGAATCCGAGGATAACTGCGCTGTTATGGCTGTTGACGAAATCAAGAATTACCTTGAAAACGGCTCTATCGTTCACTCCGTCAACTATCCTGACATTGACGCAGGTCCTGTGGTTGACAAGCGCGTGTGCATACTGCACCAAAACATTCCGCAGGTTCTCTCCAAGCTTTCTTCTACAGTATCAGGCGAGGGCTTGAACATTGAAAATCTGCTCAGCAAGTCCAAGGGTGACTATGCATACAGCATTGTTGACTTCGCAGGCGAGCTCAGCGACAAGGCTAAGGAGCTTATCGAGACAATCGACGGCGTTATCAAGGTCAGATATATCGGCTAAGATTGAAGCTTTCGAAATAATACAAAATCATCCCCGTGTTTTGTATATTAAAACACGGGGATGTTTTTATATGAGGTCAAATACACAAATAAATCATAATTTATCTGATTGACGTCCACTCGAAAATCAAAGATTTTCTTGTTAGTTTTTTTATGAGCTTCGCATGGGTGCATTTTCCTATTGCAAGTTTCTCTTGCACTTTAGTTTTGTGGTGGCTTTGCCCCCACACCCCCACGATGGGCGCTGCCCCTCGACCCCGCCAAGAGGACCAGTCC
>JAQXFQ010000184.1 GCA_029005175.1 Bacillota bacterium | reverse complement strand
AGGGCGGCGTGCATTACATCAACGGGCCTGAAACTCTTCCTCCTCCGCTCAACGCAGAGGAGGAAACGGACATATTCGAGCGCATTAGGGAGGGCGACCAAAGCGCGCGCGAGCCGTTAATTACCCATAACTTAAGGCTTGTTGTATATATAGCGCGCAAATTTGAGTCGAGCGGAGTAGGTATAGAGGATTTAATTTCCATAGGTACAATAGGACTTATCAAGGCGGTCAATACGTTTTCGCCCGAGCGAAGCATAAAGCTTGCCACATATGCCTCGCGCTGCATTGAAAATGAAATATTAATGTATCTGAGAAAAAGTACCTTAACGAAACTCGAAATGTCGATTGACGAGCCGCTCAATGTAGATTGGGACGGAAATGAGCTGCTGCTTTCGGATGTGCTGGGCAGCGATCCTAACAGCGTCAGCGTGGGAATAGAGGAAGAGGATGAAAAGGATATTTTGCTGGCGGCGGTCAAAAGACTTGGCGACAGGGAAAGACTGATAATGTCCCTCAGATTCGGACTTTTCGGTTATGACGAGCATACGCAGAAGGAGGTTGCCGATCTGCTGGGTATAAGTCAGTCGTATATCTCAAGACTGGAAAAAAGAATAATCGGTAAGCTTAAAGAGGAACTTGCGCATTTGAATGATTGATGTAAACAGCAAAGGATTATTATGAAAACGCTTTTGAATTTTAATGCAAAATTCAGAGGCGTTTTTTCACTAATCTGGATTTTTATTATTGTGCATATTGACTTATTTCGCCGCAGCGTATAAAATAACACTATGGAAAATTACTAATTTAAAGTGAGGGAAAATCCATATGATTACATTAAATAAGGTTCGCGGCGCAGTTTTTGGCGCGGCAGCAGGCGATGCGGTCGGCGTGCCGTATGAATTTGAATATCGTGAGAGCATGCAGGCGCGTCCCGCAACTGATATGGTGGGTCACGGCACATACCATATGCCCTCGGGAACGTGGTCTGACGACACATCCATGATACTCTGCACATTGGATAAGCTGGACGCTTCTGTAGATTACAGCGCAATTATGTCAGCCTTCACAGCATGGAATTCCAAAGGCGAATACACACCGTTTGGAGGTTGCTTTGATATTGGATTCACCACTTCGCTCGCTCTGACAAATTACAGGAAGGGCATCGACCCGCTGAACTGCGGTCTTGACGATGAACGCAGCAACGGAAACGGCTCTCTTATGCGTATAATTCCAGCCGCGCTGTATATTGCGGCTCACGGTCTGAGCGCGCGGGAGGGCATGCAGCTGGTTCACAATTTATCGGCGCTCACGCATGCACATATGCGCTCAAAGATAGGCTGCGGCATTTTCATACAGATTGCCCTTGAACTGATAAAAAATAACGAAAAGAGTTCAGTTTTGAACGGCATAAAAAATGCCGCCGAATTTTACTCCGGCAGCGATTACAAGAGCGAGATTAGTTATTATGAGCGCATTTTCCGCGATGATTTTGCCGAGCTCGCCATTGACGAAATCAGAAGCTCGGGCTATGTGGTGGACACTCTCGAATGCGCTGTCTGGTCTCTGATGAATACCGGTAATTATCGCGACTGCGTTCTCAAGGCGGTAAATTTCGGCGCGGATACCGACACAGCAGCTTGTGTGGCGGGCGCATTGGCGGGTCTGCTCTACGGAATTGACGGAATACCGTCAGAGTGGATGAAAAAGCTTCGTCGCAGTGAGTTTATTGAGGAAATAGTTGAGGGATTTTGCCGCCGAAACGCAATAAAATAAATTTTTCTTGCAATTTGGCTGAGTATGATATATACTTGAATTAACACATAAAAGTGTTACAGTTTAAATCGCTAAATTAACGATTCGATGAATTAGTGATATACTTGAGTTTAAAGGAAGGTTAATAAATGGAATTCATAAGAAAGCTGCCAATCCCCCAGGACATCAAGGAACAGTTCCCGCTGCCCGAAAAATGCGCCGCAGTCAAGGCGGAGCGCGACGTTCAGATTGCCGATGTGTTCACCGGTAAGAGCAACAAATTTCTTCTCATAATAGGTCCTTGCTCGGCCGATAACGAAACATCTGTGATGGATTATACCTGCCGCCTTGCAAAGCTTCAGGAGCAGGTCAAGGATAAAATAATAATTATTCCCAGAATTTACACAAATAAGCCGCGCACCACCGGCGAGGGTTACAAGGGCATGGCAACTCAGCCTGATCCGACAAAAAAGCCCGATCTTCTTGAGGGGCTTATTGCCATTCGACGTCTGCATACCCGCGCGATTGAGGAAACCGGGCTTGTCTGCGCCGATGAAATGCTCTATCCCGAAAACTACCGCTATCTCAGCGATTTGCTTTCTTATATAGCTGTGGGTGCGCGCTCAGTCGAAAATCAGCAGCATCGCCTCACTTCCAGCGGCGTGGATGTGCCGGTCGGCATGAAAAACCCGACCAGCGGCGACCTCAGCGTTATGCTAAATTCAATCAAGGCTGCCCAACTTAGCCATACATTCCTTTATCGGGGCTGGGAGGTTCAGACCGACGGCAACCCGCTCAGCCACGCCATTCTCCGCGGCTCGGTAAACAAGCACGGCAGATCAATGCAAAATTACCACTATGAGGATCTTATGCTCCTGCATGAGCTTTACAGCGAGAGAAACCTGATGAATCCCGCCGTGATAGTTGATGTGAACCACAACAATTCGAACAAGCAATATCTCGAGCAGATCCGCATATGCAAAGAGGTGCTTCATTCCCGCCGACACAGTGCTGACATAGAGAAAATGGTCAAAGGCTTCATGATAGAAAGCTACATTGAGGACGGCTGTCAGAAAGTGGACGGCGGTGTTTACGGCAAGTCAATAACCGACCCCTGCCTGGGCTGGGAAAAGAGCGAGCGGCTAGTGCTCGATATAGCCGATCAGCTGTAAACCGGCATTTATACTCGGCTGAAATTTAATTATTTCTGACAGTATCAAAAATGTTTGTAAAAATATATGTAAATTTTGCATGAATTAGGTAAACATTCCGATAAGCTTTTGTGAGATTATAAAATTTATGTAAAAAAAATTAAAAAAACGCGAAATTTTGAAGCTGTGACTTGCAAAGTTTGAAGATATATTGTATATTATTAGCGTATCTATTTTTTAGGAGGCATTTTTGAATGGCTGTTAAATTAAATTGTAAACATGTTTCTGATTTTGTATCGCCGGATGAATTCAAGGCCATCTCTTCACAAATCGCTGCTGCACACGATACCCTCCACAATAAATCGGGTCTCGGCAACGACTTCCTCGGCTGGCTTGATCTTCCGACAAATTACGATAAAGAGGAATTCGCCCGCATCAAGGCTGCTGCCGCAAAGATAAAGTCTGACACTGATGTGTTTATTGTAATCGGCATCGGCGGCTCATACCTCGGCGCAAGAGCTGCCATTGAATTCCTTACATCGCCTAACTACAATCTCACCTGCAAGGATACTCCCCAAATCTTCTTTACAGGCAACAGCATAAGCTCCACCGCTCTCAATGAGATCGTTTCACTCTGCGAAGGCAAGAGAGTTTCCATCAACATGATTTCCAAGTCGGGCACAACTACCGAGCCTGCCATCGCGTTCCGTGTGCTGCGCGGCATGCTTGAGGAGCGTTATGGCAAAGAGGGTGCAAAGGGCAGAATTTACTGTACGACCGACAAGGCAAAGGGCACACTCAAGGAGCTTGCCACCAAGGAAGGCTATGAGACATTCGTTGTGCCGGATGATGTCGGCGGACGTTTCTCGGTACTCACAGCAGTAGGACTTCTTCCCATAGCTGTCGCAGGAGCAGACATTGATAAGCTCATGGAGGGCGCAAGAACAGCTCAGAACGCTCTCTGTTCCAAGAATCTCGAGGAGAACGACGCTTATAAATATGCAGCCGTCAGAAATATCCTTTATCGCAAAGGCTACGTCACCGAGCTTCTGGTAAGCTACGAGCCTTATTTCCAGATGATGAACGAGTGGTGGAAGCAGCTCTTCGGCGAGAGCGAGGGCAAGGACAACAAGGGTCTGCTCCCGGATTCGGTAATTTTCTCCACTGACCTGCACTCACTCGGACAGTACATACAGTCCGGCAGACGCAATCTCTTTGAGACTGTTGTTCAGATAGAAAAGGCAAAGAGCGAGATTACAATCGGCACTGATCCTACCAATGTCGACGGGCTTAACTTCCTCTCCGGCAAGACAATGGATTTCATAAACAAGAAAGCATTTCAGGGCACAGTGCTCGCCCATAACGACGGCGGCGTTCCGAATATGGTTATTTCCGTCCCCGAGGCAAACGAGTTTGAACTCGGCTATCTCATTTACTTCTTCGAGAAGGCTTGCGCCATTTCGGGTTATACTCTGGGCGTTAACCCCTTCAATCAGCCCGGCGTAGAGGCATACAAGAAGAATATGTTCGCTCTGCTCGGCAAGCCCGGCTATGAGGAACAGAAATCGGCTCTCGAAGCAAGACTCGGCGAATAATCGCAGCTTTGAAGGGAACAGGTCGGCGGATTTCCGGCTTGTTCGCTTCCTTATTGATACACAAGAAAGATTTTCTAGGAGGACATTTTTATGATTACACTTCTCACAGGCAAAAAAGGCTCCGGCAAGACAAAGAAGCTCATCGACCTCGTTCATGAAGCAGTAGAAGCCTCTAAGGGCAATGTAGTATGCGTTGAAAAGGGCGATACACTTACTTATGATGTAGACCACAGCGCACGTCTGGTAAATGTCGAGAGTTACGGCATTGAGGGCTTTGATGTGCTTTACGGTTTCCTCAGCGGTCTTTGCGCAGGCAACTATGACATCACCGATATTCTCGTTGACTCTACACTCAAAATCGGCGGCAAGGATCTCAACGACCTCAAGGCATTCCTTGCTAAGGTTAAGACTCTCACCGATGAAGCAAATGTAAAGATCACATTCTCTATTTCGGCTGACAGCGCAGACTTCCCCGCAGGTATCGCAGAGCTTGCTGAAATTAAATAATTAAATATAATCTTACATTTCTTTCAAAAAAAATGTTGACAAAGCTTGATTGATTCTTTATAATATATTATCGAGTGTATGCGAGGTGTAATATGCCGCTTGAGTTAAATGATGTATTTGTCACGCCTGACAGTTGTCTGGAGGTAAACGAATGCTTTACCCTTGACGATGTTTCGGCTGAAGGTGAAGGACTTACCATATCGCCTGTCAAGGTGTGCGGTAAGGTTACTAATACCGGAGGCTTGGTAGAGCTGACCTATACAGCGGATTTCAAATATTCCAAGCCGTGTGACCGGTGTCTTGCGGAAACAGAAAAGGCAGTGAAGTATGAATTCGTTCATACCCTTGCTCTTTCCGCCGAGAATGAGGAATCCGATGATATTATCATTGTTCCGGGATATAGTCTTGACTTGTACGAATTGGTCAGGGATGATATTCTTCTTGAGCTGCCGATAAAGCACCTTTGTTCTGAGGATTGTCTCGGGCTTTGTCCGCAGTGCGGTCAGAACCTTAATTTGGACAAGTGCAGCTGCAAAAAGCAGACTGTTGACCCCAGAATGGCAGTTCTTGATGAGCTGCTGCAAGACTGATGTTTATTTTTAGCAAGGAGGTGCTGAATAATGGCGGTACCAAAGAGAAAAACTTCTAAGGCAAGAAGAAACAGCAGACGTTCCAGCGTTTGGAAGCTCGACGCTCCCGCGCTTGTAAAGTGCCCTCAGTGCGGCGAATACAAGAGACCTCACCGCATTTGTGGTAACTGCGGCTATTACAAGGGTCGTGAAGTTATAAAAATGGGCGAGAGCAAGTAATCGGAGTATAATTTCTTCTGACTTTGCAATCTGATAAAAGCGGCTGTAATATCTTTGCTGAGCTTTCAGCGGGGATGCTTATACTAATCTTCAATTAAAAAAGTACAAAAAATCGAGCGAAAAACTTGCGTATATGGTTTTTTGCGAGGATTTTTTGTTGTACTTTTATTGAAGATTAGTATAATACAGCCGCTTTTTATTTTATTTAATTTTAGGAAGGGAGTCAATAGATATGCCAGTAACTGTCAGCAGTGTTCAGATCAGAGGCTTGGCGGAAAAAAACGGCATAGAGCCGGGGGATAAAATTGTAACAATAAACGGCAGCGAGATAAACGATATTCTAGACTATAGATTTTATGAGGCGAACAGGCGGCTTGAAATCTGCGTGGAAAAATCCGACGGAGAGAAAAAAACTCTTGTGATTTTCAAGGGTGAATACGATTCTCTCGGAGTGGAGTGCGGCACATATCTGATGGACAGTCAGCGAAGCTGCCGGAATAAGTGCGTCTTTTGCTTTATTGACCAGCTTCCAAAGGGTATGCGAAAATCGCTGTATTTCAAGGACGACGACTCGCGGCTCTCTTTCCTTTTTGGAAATTATATAACGCTCACCAATATCAACGACCGTGAGATCGACCGCATAATCAAAATGAAAATTACGCCGGTAAACATTTCGGTTCACACCACGAACCCCGAACTGCGCGTGAAAATGATGAAAAATCCCCATGCGGGCGAATCGCTCAGATTTATCAAAAGACTTGCAGACGGCGGAATCGAGCTTAATTGTCAGATAGTGCTTTGTCCCGACTGGAATGATGGGGCGGAGCTTGACCGCACGCTGAGCGATTTAACGGCTCTGTGCCCTGCTGTGCAGAGCATAGCGGTCGTACCTGTCGGATTGACAAAACACCGCGAGGGTCTGCCCGAGCTTCGCATGTTTACTGCGGAGGAGTGCGGTCAGGTAATTGACCAAATTGAAGCCTTCGGTCAAAAATGTCTTGAAAAGTTCGGCAGCAGGATTGTTTATCCCTCGGATGAATTTTATCTGAATGCAGGACGCGAAATTCACTGTGATGAATATTATGAGGATTACGCCCAGTTAGAAAACGGTGTGGGCATGGTGGCATTGCTGCGCAGCGAATTTGCAGATGCGGTGGATTCCGAAGACGGCGACGATGAAATTTACAGTGCGTCTATTGCCTGCGGTGTGAGTATTGCGCCTGTTATAAAAGAATTACTTGACCTGGCGGGAAAAAAATGGCATAATGCTAAGTGGAAGGTTTTCCCGATAACAAATAATTTTTTCGGGGAGAGAATAACTGTATCGGGACTGATAACGGGTCATGACCTCACAGAACAGCTCAAGGACAAGGCTTTGGGCGATATGCTGATAATTCCATCAAACATGCTGGACAGCGAGGGCAGAGTTTTTCTGGACGATATGACCGTTGATGATGTACAGGAAGCCTTGAATATCCCTGTGGCTGTGGTGAACAGCGACGGCTACGAGATGCTTGACGCGCTGCTCGGGCGGTGTGAGGAGCAGGATGTTTTTGAAGGCTGAGGAAGGATGATGTTTTTAAATGTCAAAACCGATAGTCGCAATCGTGGGTCGTCCGAATGTCGGAAAATCCACGCTGTTTAACAAGCTTGTGGGGCGTAGGCTTTCAATAGTCGAGGACACGCCAGGAGTTACGCGCGACAGAATTTACGGTGACGGCGAGTGGCTCACCCGGCAGTTTATGCTGGTGGATACAGGCGGTATCGAACCCGCGTCGGACGATATAATTTTGTCCCAGATGCGCAGTCAGGCTCAGCTTGCAATTGATTCTGCCGATGTCATTATCATGGTGACGGATATGCGTTCCGGCGTTGTCGCGACAGACGTGGAAGTGGCGGCAATGCTGCAAAAGAGCGGCCGTCCCGTAGTGCTGTGCGTGAATAAGTGCGATTCGGTAGGCGCGCCGCCGCCCGAATTTTACGAGTTCTACAATCTCGGATTGGGCGAGCCTTATCCGGTGTCGGCTGTACACGGTCACGGAACCGGCGATTTGCTGGATGCCGTGTTTGAGTATTTTCCGGAAGAAACTGAGCATGAGGACGACGATGAATATATCAAGGTTGCCATTATAGGCAAGCCGAATGCCGGCAAATCGTCGCTCGTCAACCGCGTGGCAGGAGAGCAGCGTGTTATCGTTTCCGACATCGCGGGAACAACGCGTGACGCAATAGATACCGTGGTCGAGAACGACAGCGGCAAATATGTGTTTATCGACACGGCGGGAATACGCCGCAAGAGCAAGATAAAGGATAATGTCGAAAGATACAGCATTATCCGCGCCGAGGCGGCTGTTGACCGCGCGGACGTGTGCGTTATAATGATAGATGCGACCGAGGGCTTTACCGAGCAGGATTCCAAGGTTGCGGGTATTGCCCACGAAAAGGGCAAGGGCTGTATTATCGCAGTCAATAAGTGGGACGCTGTGGAAAAAGACGGCAACACAATGAACGCTTTTAGAAAAAAACTGGAAAACGATTTTTCGTTTATGTCATATGCGCCGATAATCTTTATTTCAGCCAAGACAGGGCAGAGAATTGACCGCCTTTTTGAACTGATAAACTATGTTTCCAATCAGAATGCCACACGAATTTCAACGGGTATGCTCAACGATGTGCTTGCAGATGCCACAGCGCGCGTTCAGCCGCCGTCCGACAAGGGCAAGCGTCTCAAGATTTACTATATCACTCAGCCGTCCACCAAGCCGCCGACATTTGTATGCTTCGTGAACAACGCGGAGCTTTTCCATTTTTCATATCAGCGCTATCTGGAAAACAAAATTCGCGAAACATTCGGTTTGGAAGGAACGCCTGTTAGATTTGTTATAAGAGAGCGCGGAGAATCAAAGAAAAAGTAATTTTTGGCGGAGGATACAGAGATGATAGAAATTATAACGACATATTGGCTGCCAACACTGATTTCGGCAGTAATAGCCTATCTTTTAGGCAGCATAAGCTTTGCGATACCTGTGACCAAGCTGTTTATAGGCAAGGATATACGACGGCTCGGCAGCGGAAACGCCGGATTTACCAATGTATTGCGATGTGTGGGAAAGCCTGCCGCAGTCATTACATTTATCGGCGACTTTTCAAAGGGCATATGCTCACTTTATATCGGCAGATGGATATTCCTGATGCTCGCGTCTGATGCACCCAATATAGAACATACCGCCGAGGTGGGTGCGGCGCTCGCCGGACTTTTTGCACTCATGGGACATCTCTTCCCGATTTATTTCGGATTTAAGGGCGGTAAGGGCATTCTTATAAGCGCAGGCATAATATGTGCTTTGGATTTTAAATGCTTCCTTATAGTGCTTGTTATTTTCCTCGTTGTTTTTGCGATAACCAAGACCGTTTCCAAAGGCTCGCTGGTGGTAGCGGTATGCTACCCGATAGCAACGTTTTTATTGAATTTCTTTATGTATAAATCGGACGCATGGCTTGCCATGACGCTTATAGCTGTGGCATTTGCAGTGGTAGTTATTTACATGCACCGCGAAAACATCCGGAGAATTCTTAACGGAACGGAGCCTAAAACCATCGCAAAGAAAAAAGAAAGCTAATATTACAGGCGGCACTGTCATACGGGATTGTGAAAGTATCGCCTTAAAGTCAAAATTATTCATTACTTTAAGAGGGGCGTGTGATTTTAATGAAAAAAATTGCAGTTATGGGTTCAGGCGGCTGGGGCACTGCTATGGCGATGTCCGCCGTGTCCGCAGGGCATGATGTCACAGTGTGGTCGGCATTCCCACAGGAAATCGAGAGAATAGTATCCACGGGTGAAAATCCGCTTTTGCCGGGAATCAAGCTGCCCGATGAACTGAAATTTACCTCAGATATTGATTTTATCAAGGATGCAGACATCATCATAACCGCTGTGCCGTCATTTGCGACCGGAAGCGTTGCAAGGCAGATTGCCGAGGTCGGCATTCCCGAGTCAGTGATAATCGTAAATATCAGCAAAGGCTTTGACCCCAAAACATGCGACAGACTTTCACTGACCATTCAAAGTGCTCTGCCCAATAATAGGGTTGCCGTACTGTCGGGACCGTCGCATGCCGAGGAAGTGGCGCGATACATTCCCACTGCTCTGGTTGCAGCTTCGTCTGACAAGGAAACCGCTCTGTTCATTCAGGACTGTCTCACCACTCCGCGACTCAGAATTTACACCAACAGAGATGTTGTGGGAGTAGAACTTGGCGGCGCAATCAAAAACGTCATCGCACTTGCGGCAGGTATATCCGACGGACTCAAATTGGGTGATAACACCAAGGCGGCGCTTATGACGCGCGGTCTGAATGAAATCGGTCGCCTCGGAACTGCGATGGGCGGCTGCGAACAGACGTTTGCAGGATTGACGGGTATCGGCGATCTTATTGTAACCTGCACAAGCATGCACAGCCGCAACAGACGCGCCGGCATATTGATAGGCGAGGGCGTGCCTGTGGATGAGGCGATTAAAATTGTCGGCACGGTTGAGGGCTATCATGCCGCTAAATTGGCTCATGAGCTTAAGAAAAAATATGATGTTGAAATGCCGATTATGGACGCATGCTACAAGGTATGTTACGAGGGCGGCTCGCCTATGGATGAGGTGGGTACCTTGATGACCCGACCCACACGCCATGAGGACGATTCAACATGGCTTGATGATTAAATTCACGATTAATTGAATAGTTTTGCATTATTTTTGAGAGGTACAGCGCATTATGGATTACAAGATTTTGGTGCTGGATATTGACGGCACTCTGTATAACTCGGAGAAGCGGATTACTTCGGCCACAAAAGCAGCTATATACAAGGCTCGAGAGCAGGGCAATATAATAGCTATAGCGTCGGGGCGTCCGCTGCCGGGAATTCAGGATGTTTCACGCAAACTGGAGCTTGCTGAAAAGGGCGGCTATATAATGGCCTACAACGGCGGCAGAATTCTTAACGTGCAGACGAATGAATATATAAGCGAGATAACTCTGCCGCCCGAATACATACCGCGCATTGCGGCGTTGGCAGAGAAATACGGTGTCGCTGTAGTCGGACATGCTCCCGAGGTGCTGGTGACAGAGCAGCCGGATGATGAAATAATCAACCTCGAAGCGCGGCTGAATAAGATGCAGGTTGTTGAGATACCGTCGCTGGCCGACTACCGTGAAACCAGCCTTTACAAGTGCATTATCACAGGTGACGGCGATAAGCTGGCTGAACTGGAAAAAATTGCCGCAAAGGAATTTGAGGGCGAGTTGAGCGTCTATCGTTCCGAGCCGTATTTTCTTGAGATTCTTCCGCTCGGCATCGATAAGGCTAGAGGTATTGATGTGCTGGCGGCTCATCTCGGCATGACCAAGGATGAGGTGATTGCCTGCGGCGACGGCTTCAACGATCTGTCAATGGTAAAGCATGCGGGTCTGGGCGTGGCTATGGCAAATGCACAGAAAGTGGTGAAGGAATCCGCTGATTATGTAACAGATTCCTGCGACGACGATGGGCTGGTTCCTGTAATCGAAAAATTCCTGCTTAAGTAAAATACATAAAATTTAACAGCTTCGTTTTTTCGGAGCTGTTTTTGTTTTGGTTTAATAATATTGTTAAATTTAAGTATTGCAATTATTTAATTTATGGTGTAATATAAATTTGTATATGTTTGTTTTCGGACGGGATTGTTCGCCTACACTTAATATGGGACGTGGATTGAAATACTGCCTTCCAAAACATACATTTATTTGCTCGGCGGGAGGGAATTGCCGGATGGAAATGAGAGATGCGATAGTGGCAAGACGCTCTGTCAGAACGTACACAGGCGAGCCGCTTAAGGAATCTCTGATTGAACAATTGTTGGAGTTTATCGGCGGCATTACCCCGCTGCATGACAATATCCCCGTGGACATAGAGCTTTATGAACGCGGCGATTTCGTGAGGGATTTTGCGCGTTCATTTTTTTGTGGTGCCAATGATTTTATTGTCATAAGGTCGGCGCGTAATATTGACGGCTATCTGCAAAATGTCGGATTTATCGGAGAGCAGATAATTCTGTGGCTCACTCACAAGGGCGTAGGCTCCTGCTGGGCGGGTATGATGAAGCAGAAGAAGCCTCCCACAAGAGGCGAGCTGCCGTTTGTCATAGCCATACAGTTCGGACGCTCCGACAATGCGCCTTTCAGGCGGCTGCCGGAGGAATCGCCGAGGATGAAGCTGCATGAGGTGCTGATGAATCAAATCAGCAGCCCGAGATTTCTGCGGGTGCTGGAGGCCGGCAGACTTGCGCCGTCCGCGATGAATCTGCAGCCCGTAAGATATTTTACTATCAATGATAAGATCTATATTTGCCGCAAGCCTGCGCCCTTTGACAATGCGAAGATGGACGAGCTGCAGCAGATCGATGTGGGCGCGGCTATGGCTAATATGTATGTGGAATGTGACGGTGAATGTGTGTTTGTTCGGCAGCAAACCGCGCCCGTTCCACCTGAAAATTGCATTTATGAATATACAATGATACCGGATGAATAAAAATACCGCCCGAATTGCTTCGGCGTTAAAATATAAACGAAATGCAAGGATTTTGCGTAAAACATATTTGATTTATTCAGGAGGTCATATTAAATGGCAAAACGTAGAGTTGGAATTCTCACCAGAGGCGGGGACTGTCCCGGTCTGAATGCTGCTATACGCGGTGTAGCTTATGCTGCGTTTAATTCTCTCGATGTGGAATTCATCGGCATTAACGACGGCTACAAGGGCTTGATTGACGGAACTTATCATGTTATGAAGCCGGATGATTTTACAGGACTTCTGACTCTGGGCGGTACAATATTGGGCACAAGCCGGCAGCCTTACAGAAACATGAGAGTAATTGAGCAGGACAATGTTGATAAGGTTGCGGCTATGAAAAAGCATTACAAGGAAATGAAGCTGGATTGCCTCGTTACTTTGGGCGGCAACGGAACCCATAAAACCGCAAATCTGCTTAGCGAGGAAGGTCTTAATGTAATCGGTCTGCCAAAGACTATCGACAACGATATTTACGGCACTGACGTGACATTCGGTTTCCACAGTGCGGTCGATATTGCGACAGATGTGGTTGACAGGATTCACACTACAGCCAACAGCCATGGGCGCGTTATGGTAATCGAAATCATGGGCAATAAGGCCGGCTGGCTCACGCTGTATGCCGGCGTAGGCGGCGGCGCGGATGTCATACTTCTGCCCGAAATACCATATGATATTAACAAGGTCATAGAAACCGTAGAAAAGCGCACAAGTAAAAAGAGAAAATTCAGCATAATCTGTGTTGCGGAGGGTGCTATGGACCTAGAGGAATCCGTGATGAAAAAGAAAAAGCGTATGGAAAAGCGCGCTGCCGAAAACTATGCTTCCGTCAGTTATCGTGTGGCTGACCAAATTCAGAAGGCAACCGGCATGGAGGCTCGCGTGGTTGTTCCCGGACATTATCAGAGAGGCGGTTCGCCGTCAGCCTATGACCGAGTGCTTGCCACTCAGTTCGGCGCATATGCGGCTCAGCTGATAAAAGACGAAAATTACGGCAATACAGTTGCCATGATAAACGGTAAGGTGGGACACAACCCCCTCAGCGAGATTGCCGGAAAGACTAAATTTGTTCCTGCTGACAGCGAAATCGTAAAGACAGCAAAAATGACCGGTGCCTGCTTCGGCGATTGATGTTAAGGAAGGATAGTAGAGTATTTTATGAGTTTTAATGATATTGCGGGGCTTCTCGGAGGTCTTGGATTATTCCTTTTCGGTATGAAATTCATGGGCGAGGGTTTGGAATTGCTTGCCGGAGACAAAATGAAGCATCTTTTTGAGAAAATCGCCGGAAATAAGTACATGGGCGCATGCGTGGGCTTCGTGGTGACGGTGCTCGCACAGTCCTCCTCAGCAACTACCGTTATGGTGGTAGGCTTTGTTAATGCGGGACTTATGACGCTCAGTCAGGCAACAGGTATTATAATGGGTGCAAATATAGGCACGACCACTACAAGCATACTTATTTCATTCAAATGGATTGAAGATTTTGCCCCGATAGCAATTTTTTTGGGCATGGCTCTTATGATGTTTACCAAAAATAAAAAGGTAAATAATTCAGGCTACATAGTTCTCGGCTTCGGCGCAATATTTGTAGGCATGAGCGGTATGTCTGACGCAATGGCGGGTCTGAGAGAGGTCGAAGCATTTGTCGGTCTTATGAGTAAATTCAGCGACAATCCCCTGCTTGCCATACTTTCGGGCGCACTGGTTACAGCCGTAATTCAATCCTCGGCCGCTTCGATAGGCATGCTTCAGGGCTTTGCCATGAGCGGAATTATAAGCCTGAAGGGCGCGGCATATGTGCTTTTCGGTCAGAATATCGGCACATGTATCACCGCACTGCTCGCCTCGATTGGTACAAACAAGACGGCGAAGAAAACAACTCTTGTACATTTCATGTTCAACGTAATCGGTACGGTTATTTTTTCACTGATAAATGCATTCACCCCTCTCTCGGCGTGGATAGAAGCGGCTGTGCCCGACCCGAAATTCCAGATTGCTGTTATGCATGTTATTTTTAACGTTGTTACTACTTTACTTCTCCTGCCGATGAGCGATGTGTTGGTAAATATAGCCAACAGGCTCATTCCCGAGGACAAGGATGCCAAGCCTCTCGAACCTATGCGTCTTAAGTATCTGGACGACCTTATTCTCAACAATCCCCCTATAGCGGCAGCGCAGGTCATAAAGGAAATAAACCGCATGGCTACCATCACTCACCGCAATCTTCAAGGCTCAATGCAATATATGTCATATCCTCATGCTGACGACGCGCAGGTTCAGCGTGAAAAGGTGCTGGAGCAGGAAAAGGTTGTCAATTACCTTAATCACAATATAACCAAGTACATGATAAAGCTTGATTCTATTGATATTTCCGAAAATGACTCTCAGCTGCTTGGCTCAATGTTCCATGTGATAAACGACCTTGAGCGAATAAGCGACCACTGCGAAAACATTATTGAGTTCCGCGATGAGATGAATAATGACAACCTTGAATTTTCTGAGGTTGCTTTTAAGGAAATAAGTGAGCTTTACGACAAGTCCATGACCGTTTTTGAATGTGCGTTTTCATTCTTTTACGAGGGCGTGGATTACAATGATATGATGAGCAAAATGCTTGATGCCGAAAAGGAAGTAGACCGATATACCGAGGAACTCAAATGGAGACATGTTCGCCGCTTGAATGAAGGTATATGCCGCCCCGAGGTCGGAATGATATTCCTTGAGCTGCTGAGCAACTTCGAGCGAATCGCAGACCATTCCACCAATATCGCCTACTCAATAGCGTCGGGCAGGAAGATCAACGTGCAGCAAAGCTGATTTAACTAAATATTGGTAAAAAAGTCTTTTGCATCAAGCCTGTATGCATATTTATAAAAAATGCACACAGGCTTGATTGCTGAAATATAGTTTTTTATATTGTATCATTTAACAAAAAATCTAATCGGTAACGCTGTAAAATGGTTATAAAAGACTTGTTTTTAAGGTATTATTAATTAACAATAAAAAAATACTTAGCATTACCAACAAAAATAGTATACATAAAATCATTTGTTTGTAAGAAAATTGCTAAAAAGTATTGCAATTTTACTATAAATTTGTTATTATATACTCGTAGCCATAGATGTTTTGGCGAATTATGGGTTATTAATTATTTTAGGAGTTGAATTTGATGAGCAATGAAAGAAACATTTCATCCGGTGACAGCCTGGCTCAGCATCTGTTTTATGAAGGAAAGAATGTAAGAGCCTACGAATATCTCGGTGCGCACCGCCAGAAGGATGGAAAAGTGGTGTTTCGTACATGGGCTCCCAATGCTAAAGCAATCTCGGTAGTCGGCGATTTTAATGACTGGAATCCGCGGGCTAACTATATGTATAAGTGCAACAGCGGCGGTGTTTGGGAATGTGTAATTGAAGGCATCAAGGATTTTTGTATTTACAAATACTGTGTCGAATCCAGCTATAACACAATGACGCAGAAGAGCGATCCTTATGGTTATCACTTTGAAACCCGTCCGTCAAATGCCACACGATTCTATGATTTAGAGGGATACGAGTGGCACGATGAGGATTGGAAATCAAAGCAGACAGCTCAAAGCAAATATGAAAGACCGATGAATATTTATGAGATGCATGCCGGCTCATGGAAAATGTATCCCGACGGAAATCCTTACGGCTATGTAAAGCTGGCTGAAGAGTTGATTCCTTATCTCAAAGAAATGAATTATACTCATGTGGAGCTTATGCCGATCACAGAGTATCCGTTTGACGGCTCATGGGGCTATCAGGTCGCAGGCTATTATGCACCCACATCCCGTTACGGCGAGCCTAAGGACTTTATGAAGTTTGTCGATATGCTGCATCAGGCGGGCATAGGCGTTATCATGGACTGGGTTCCCGCTCATTTCCCGAAGGATGCGCACGGCTTGTACAGATTTGACGGAACGCCGACTTATGAGTATTCCGACTGGCGCAAGGGCGAGCACAAGGAATGGGGCACATGCGTATTCGATTTCGGACGCAATGAGGTTCGCTCGTTCCTGATTTCCAACGCGCTTTTCTGGCTGGATAAATACCACATTGACGGCCTGCGCGTGGACGCTGTAGCATCTATGCTCTATCTCGACTACAACCGCCGTGACGGCGAGTGGATGCCGAATATTTACGGCGGTCATGAGAATCTGGAAGCTGTTGAATTCTTAAAGATGCTCAACACGGCCGTTGCTGAATATTATCCCAATGCAATGATGATTGCCGAGGAGTCAACGGCATGGCCGAAGGTTACAGGCGATCCTGCTGACGGCGGTCTTGGATTTACGTATAAATGGAATATGGGCTGGATGAACGATTCGCTGCGTTATTTCTCAATGGATCCGATTTATCGTTCATATGATCAAAATCTTCTGACATTCTCTTTGATGTATGCATTTTCTGAGCACTTCGTGCTTGCTCTGTCACATGATGAAGTGGTTTACGGCAAAGCCTCGCTCCTGCAAAAAATGCCCGGCGATTACGATATGAAGTTTGCCGGTCTGAGAGCCTTTATGTCCTATGTAATGGCGCATCCGGGCAAGAAGCTGACTTTCATGGGCGCGGAATTCGGTCAGTTTGACGAGTGGAATTATCAGAAGCAGCTCGACTGGAATTTGCTTGATTATCCCATGCACAGCAAGCTCAAGGAATTCAACCGTCAACTCAATAAATTCTACCTTGACCATCCCGAGCTTTGGGAGGTTGATGATTCATGGCAAGGCTTCCAGTGGATTGCCCTCGACGACTATCAGCAGAGCGTAATCAGCTTCAGAAGAATTGACAAGAACGGCAATGAGATTATTGTAGTCTGCAACTTCTGCCCTGTAAGACGTGAAGGCTACCGCATAGGTGTTCCCGTACACGGCAGATACACACAGATATTCTCATCCGACGCGGCAGAATTCGGCGGAAGAGGCGAGAACAACGGAACGGTTTCCAGCACGGAGGCAGAGCCGCTGCACAATCTGGAGCAGTCTATCTCGATAAATCTGCCTGCGCTTTCGGTTCAGTATTTCCAGATGACAGCCAAACTGCCCAAGAGAAAGAAGAAGGTTGTAAAGCCTGCGGATGGCGAGGCTGCCGAGAAATCAGAAGAGCCTAAGAAAAGTACACGCAAAGCTAAGGCGGCAGACGCTTCGGCTGAAACCAAGACCGGAACAAAGAAACGTCAGACTAAAGCCAAGACCTCTGATGATGCGGCAGAAACTAAGTCAACAACCAAAAAGCGTACTGCAAAGGCAAAAAACGCTGAGCAAGCTACGGAGAAAGCTGCTGAAACAACAACAGAAACCCCTCAAAAGCGCACACGCCGCACTAAGGCTCAGATAGAAGCTGAAAAAGCGGCAGTTGAAGCTAAAGAAACCGAGAAGAAGGCAGATGAAGCGGTAAATTCAGATGTTGTTGAAGTTGAGGCTGTCAAGGCTGAAGATGTCAAGACGGAAGCGGCTGCAGCAGAAAATCTTGAAGAAGCCAAGGCTGACAAGGAATAATTTATAAATCTCGGACATATTCTTAGGTAGCTGTGTTTACAGCAATTTACAAAAATAAAATTACTAGTGTATCGTATTGATGGTAAATTTGGCGGTGCGGTTATTATAGGTGATTTTGTGGATGGCTGTATACTGAGTATTTATATTTGATTTGTATAATCAAATTATTTAAGAAATACAATGACTGTAACAATCCAAGGAGGAATAAAAAAATATGTACCCAAAGCAAGAATGTATTGAAATACTTCTTGAAGGCGGACAATGCAGCAGACAGTATGCTTTGACCAAGAAGCTGGCTAAGCCCGCTGTCCCGTTTGGCGGCAAGTACAGAATTATCGACTTCCCGCTTTCAAACTGCGTCAACTCGGGTATAGATACCGTCGGCGTACTTACCCAGTATCAGCCGCTGGTGCTCAACGATTACCTGGGAAACGGACAACCGTGGGATCTCGATACTATGTATGGCGGTGTTCACACACTGCCTCCTTTCCAGGGTACTCACGGAGCCGACTGGTACAAGGGCACAGCTAATGCGATTTATCAGAATATTCCGTTTATTGAGAGATATAACCCCGATTATGTAGTAATTCTATCGGGCGATCATATCTATAAGATGGATTATTCCGAGATGCTGGCTTATCATAAATCGCACAAGGCAGCCTGCACTATAGCAGCGTATAAGGTGCCCATGGAGGAAGCTTCCAGATTCGGTATACTTAACTGCCGCGAGGACGGTACTATCTACGAATTCGACGAAAAGCCGAAGGTGCCGAAAAGCAACAACGCTTCAATGGGTATCTATATATTCAGTTGGGATAAGCTGCGCAAATATCTGGAGCTTGATGAAGCAAATGAAAACAGCAGCAATGACTTCGGTAAAGATGTACTTCCCGCAATGCTGAATGCAGGCGAGAAGATGGTCGCATGGAATTTCGACGGATATTGGAAGGACGTCGGAACTATCGATTCGCTTTGGGAAGCAAATATGGACTTGCTCGATCCCAAAGACCCGCTCAATCTTTCTGACCCCGCATGGAGAGTGTATACCCGCAATCCCGTAATGCCTCCGCAGTTCGTTGGCAGAAATGCCGATTGCCAGAATTCTTTGGTTGCGGAAGGCTGCGTGGTAAACGGCAAGCTTGAGTTTGCCATTCTCTTCGCAGGTGTACAGGTAGCGACAAACGCTCAGGTAACCGATTCCATAATCATGCCCGGAGCTAAGATCATGGAGGGCGCAGTTGTTCAGTACGCCATAGTCGCAGAGGACGCTGTTATCGGACCGGGCGCTGTGGTAGGCGAACGCCCTGAAAACGTAGAAAATAAGGATGACTGGGGCATTGCAGTAGTCGGCAGCGGCGTAAAGATTGGCGCGAATGCTGTAGTTAAGGCAAAGTCAATGATTGAAGAGGACGTTCCGGAGGTGACAAAGTAATGAGAGGAAACAATGTTGTCGGAATTATTTTTTCCAATATGCATGATGATACGCTGCGCCGGATTACAAATATAAGAACATTTGGCTCTGTGCCTTTTGGCGGCAGATACCGCACAATAGATTTTCCGCTTTCTAACATGGTCAATTCGGGCGTGAACAAGGTCGGTGTTATTACCAAGAGCAACTATCAGTCGTTGATGGATCACTTAGGCTCAGGTAAGGCTTGGGATCTTTCCAGAAAAAGAGAAGGTTTATTCATCCTTCCGCCTTTTGGAAACGGCAATACAATGTACAGCAATCGTATAGAGGCGTTGGATGGTATTTCAAACTTCCTGCGTCAGTGCAAAGAGGAATATGTGATTCTTTCCGATTGCGACATGATTTGCAATATTGATTTCAAAAAGGTTTTAGAAACTCATCTCGATACAAACGCCGACATTACTGTAGTGTATAAACGCAGCGTAATGCCGGAGGATCTTATTGAGCCTGTCGTGCTTGAATTAAACAACAACGGCAGAG
>JAQXFQ010000183.1 GCA_029005175.1 Bacillota bacterium | reverse complement strand
CGTGGGGTCGTAGGGGCAAAGCCCCTACAAAACCAAAGTGTAGCAAAAACTTAAAATAGGAAACAATGCGAAGCTCGTGCAAAACTAACAAGAAAATCTTTGATTTTCGAGTGGACGTTGCGCAGATAAATTATGATTTATCAAAACCAAACTTAATCAAAGGACTGAGAAACTTTATGAATAAAAAATTTGAAGAAAATGAAAATATCAACGAACCTGAATTAAACTCTGACGATGAAACTGAAAATTCAATCTTAACCGAGGACGAGCTTCAAGAGCAATATAATAAACTGCCCATGTGGCAGCATGTGCTGCTGGTTATACTGTTTTTGTTCGGTATGGCGGCAGTAGTTGTTGTGATAGATTTCATCGTGGATTTCGGTGCTGAACTGCTCAAAAGAATATTCTGACGCGACAGCTAAAATTTATCACTTTGATGCGTATATCCTCTCGGCAATCTCCTTGAATACAGGTCCTGACGACGCGCCGCCTGATGAGCCGCTTTCGGTGAGAACTACGCAGACATATTCGGGATTCTCATAAGGAAAATATCCGGCATACCACGCCTGATTTATCGCCCTGTTGTTTTTGAAAATTCCGGTTTCCGCCGTGCCTGTCTTTGCGGCAGATGTCACCTTGTCGGACGCGCCCGCCTTTGCTGTTCCCTCAAGCACCGCCGTTCTCAGACATTCTCCCAGAATCTGCGCCGTCTCACTGCTCATTGCGGTATGTGAGGCGGCTTTTTTTGGGGTTGAAATTATATTGAGATTCTCGTCAGTCAGACCGATAACCACCGATGGCTCAATGTACTCTCCGCCACGCGCTATAGCGGCAAACATTGCGGCAATCTGTACCGGAGTGACGGTAAGTGTACCCTGTCCAAAAGAAAAATTAGCCAGCGCGGCGGGATTTTTCAAAGATTCAGCCGTGGGCAGAGTGCCAGCCTCTGATCGATAATTTTCCGCAAGCTGTGTTGATTTGCCGAAGCCAAGATTTTCCGCCATACTCAGAATTTTATCAGCGCCTGTCTCCCCAGCGATATTGATAAAGTAGGTATTGCACGAATGGGCGACTGCGGTGTACATATTCACGTTTTTGTGAGCGGTGCGGTTAATACACCCCATTGTATTGCTTCCGACTTTGACCTGACCTGTGCATTCGTATTCCCCGAGTGGGTCAGCACCGTTTTCGAGTGCGGCGGCGGCTATCACGGGTTTAAATACCGAACCTGCATTGTATGACGAAAGTGCACGGTTTATAAGCGGCGATTTTTCATCATTCAGCACAGAGGCAAGGTCGTTTCGGTTGTAGTCGGGCAGACTCACCATAGCCAATATCTCACCGCTTTTCACTTCCATGACCACCACCGCGCCGCAGTCGATGTATTTAGCCGCCGCAGTTTCAGCAATATTCTGAATATGGCTGTCGATAGTCAGCATTACTCCTCGGTTTGAATTAGATGTGTTGTCGGCTATCTCCTGCCGAGCCGCATCAAGGCTTCGACCTGCGGCGTTGATTCGGCAGGTGACGGTCAGCTTGCCCGAAGCCGAGCTGAGCCATTCGTCATATACCCGTTCAATGCCTGATTCGCCGCCGTTTGCACCGCAGTATCCCACAAGGTGCGTTGCCATACCGTTATCGGAATATCGCTTGGGCACTCGGTAAACTGTAATTCCTTCAGATTCACAGCTTCCGTCGGGCACATCTGTCGCAAACGGAAATTTTCCCTTAAGCTTGTCGCTTATTTTCTCCAGTTCTTCTGCGGAAAGATGATTAAACAGCTCGGCAGAGGTCTGCGCAGATGGGATTATGACCGCCTTATAACTGTAAAAGCCACCTGCCAAAGCGTTTCCGCTTCGGTCGTAAATCTTTCCTCGCGTCTGAGCAAGTGTCAGGCTATAGCTGCTGTGTCCTTTTGCGGCGGTAACATAATCTTCCTCCATGACAAGCACGGACATACGCCCTATCAATACGGCGCAAATCGCAATAAATCCGCAAAATAATCCCACTGCCCTTTTACCCATACACAAAAGCTCCTTTGAACCACACTTTTATTTATTTTTTGAAAATATAAATAAAATATGCGCAATCTATTAAATTATTACGCTGTATTGACAAAAATGCATGTATGCGGTATAATTATAGCAATGAAATTATGTATTTTGACATAAACTGGTTTAAGGAAGGTTATTCACATGAAAAGAATACTTACATACGGAACTTTCGATTTGCTGCACTACGGTCACATCCGCCTGCTCAAACGAGCCAAGGCTTTGGGCGATTATCTGATAGTTGCGCTGTCCACTGACGAGTTCAACGAGTTAAAGGGCAAAAAAGCATATCACAATTATGAAAAGCGCAAGATGATGCTTGAAGCTATCAGATACGTTGACCTGGTCATACCCGAAAACTCATGGGAGCAAAAGAAATCAGACGTATTGGATTATCACGTTGATGTCGTAGTTATGGGCGACGACTGGGCAGGCAGTGACAAGTTCGACTATCTCAAGGAATATTGCGACATAGTATTCCTGCCGCGCACAGAGGGCGTATCCACCACCCAGATTAAGAAGGATCTCGGCTTAGGTGAAGCTAAAAACGGCGTTGACCAGCTTCCTGAACCGGACAACAAATAATTGCTGACAAGGCGTTTCGCAACCATAAGCTGCGAAACGCTTTTTTGTATATTTCAGTCGCTGGGTGCAAATAATATAAATCATAATTTAACTGCGTAACGTCCACTCGCAAATCTTCGATTTTCTCGTTAGTTTTTTAGGGGCTTCGCATGGGTGCGTTTTTCTGTTTTGGCTTTTTTCTTGCACTTTGGTTTTGTAGGGGCTTTGCCTCAGCCATTCGCAGAATGGCTGTTACGACACCCGCCAAGGCGCTGCCCCTTGACCCCGCCAAGAGGGCCCACGCCATTCAAGGAATGGCGGTATCCCCTTTGGATTCCCGGCGTTGCGTAC
>JAQXFQ010000182.1 GCA_029005175.1 Bacillota bacterium | reverse complement strand
CGCAGCCTGTTCCGCACAGAGTAAATGATTTAACGGTGGTATATCCGCCAATTGCACCCGAAGTTTCACTGCCTACAAACTTCGCGCCGTATGTTGAATAAAGATACTCACAAGCTGACTTGCAGCATTTTTATCAGTATTTCCGCACGATGTAAGTACGGAGACAAATAGCATTGAACTCGCCATAAAAATCGCTGTAATTCTTTTTGAAAGTTTCATAACAACACTTTATTTTTCATCTTTCTTACTACGGTTCGGCTTGCGAAATACATACATATCCGCATCATCATCATCCTTGCCGTGAGTTATGTCATCATCACTAAAACCGAGGTCATGCATGTGATTTCTGCCAATATTATAGCCGTTGTCACTTCGGCAATTTTGATAAATTCTCATTAAGACTGTTACCACAGCAATAACGACAATTGAAATAATACAGCTCAAAATCATATAAAAATCCACTGTTTGACATCTCCTTTAATCCTCTGAAAAAATTTCCCATAAATCATTTACTCCTATATCATCAGCTATGCCCTGTGATATACGGTTCTTGACCTCTTCCCTGTTTGCCCACATCCAATCAGAATGCTCAAGCGAAAGCTTCACATCGCAATTGGCGCAATCGCAAAGATACGTGATTAACACTACCTGCATGTTGGGATTAGTTTTAAACGAGGTAACATACAGCAGTTTTTTGATTTCAACATCAATGCCTGTTTCCTCCTTAAATTCCCTTTTCAATGCTTCCTGCGGACTTTCACCGAATTCAAGCTTGCCTCCCGAAAATTCCCATGTACCGCCGCCGATTTCGTCATCATCAGCCCTTTTCAATATCAAGGCTCTTCCATTTTTCAAAAGAATACCCTTGACTGCAACCACAATTTTGCCTTCCGTAAAATTCACCCCTTTCTGATTTTAAGTAAACGCTGAATAAGTCGATTAACACGCCGCTCAGTGACGGATTTTCACAGCGTGGAATCGACGGCTTCACCTTTATTCAGCGTATCCTTAAAATTTCGTTATTATTATACCACTGTCTGATTGGTTTGTCAAATATTTGTCAAAGTCATAACTTACATGAGCTTTATTACGCGCACATCCGATTGTGCCCGAAGCAGCAGCGGTATTTTATCCTCAGAGAAGTCCTGCTCATCTGTCGGCAAAAATCCACGTCTGATATTTTCACTCATTTTTTCGCAAACTCTTCAGTCTCACGCACCCTGCGCACAAACTCTGCAACTTTGGCAGCATCCTTTCCCTTGCCGCAGTCATTTTCCACTCCCGAACTTACGTCAACTCCGTACGGGTGAAGACAGCCAATAGCATCACCGACATTTTCCGGATTCAATCCGCCGGCCAGAAAATACATTTTAGCAGAATTTACAAGAATATCTTTCACTGACAACCAATCAAACACCTTACCGCTTCCCGGTTCAGCTGCGTCAAATACATATCCTGCTATTTTTTCACAGCATTCGCATGCACTGAATTCATTCATATTTGACACATTAAACGCACGCAAAATCGGGATTTCAGCGCATTCAAGCACTGAGTTTTCCAACTCGCCGTGTATCTGAACATAATCAAACCCGCAGTCTTCGATAATTTTTATCTGCTCAACCGTTGGCGAAACCACCACTGCAACTCGCTTTATTTGAGAATCAAGAAGTTTCATTAATTCAACCGCTGCTGAGCGAGAAATATTACGTTTGCTCTTTGGAAAAAACATAACAAAACCGGCAAAATCCACATTATTGCGATTTATGCAGTCAATATCCGCCTTGCAGGTCATACCGCAGATTTTTATTTTAGTCAACTAAATCAGCTCCTTACAAAACGGGGAATGTATCGTAAATAATACATTCCCCATGCAGTTATTTATCAAGCTCAAATTCGCTCAATGTAAGCTCCAGCGCCTTTTCTTCCAAAGATTTTCCGTCATTTTTATCGGGCTTTACATAATTATTGCCAAGAATTCTCTTAACTATTTCTTCGAGAATCGCAGGATTCCTTGCAAGCAAGGGACCCATCTGCCATGTGCCGAAGAAATTTTTGTAGAGTGTTCCCTCAAAGCCGTCCTCACTTTCTTCTCCCTCACCGTCACCTGCGCCCTTCAATACCTTAAAAAGCGGATGCTCATTTTCGCCCGAAATATAGTGAGTTCTATTCACGAAGCCGTAGGTCATAATGTCACTCTCACCAGAGGAAGTCATCAGTTTGCCAACCACGTCAGATGTAAAAACCTTTCCGGTGTCATATCCGACATAATCAAACAGACCTATGCCCGGCTTGACCTCTCCCTCGGCTGTTGTAAATTCCTTGCCGAAAAGGAGGCGTGCGCTGCCTGTCACAAAAAAGACGGTGCCGCCGTTGACCGCAGCCTTTACATCATTTGCATAATTTACAAAATGCTCACTGACCGCCGCAACATTTCTCGCCTTGCCGTGGCCGATATACACCATGTCATAACCATTCGGATTTATTGCATCGCCTATACCTGTGGTATCAACACTGCACTTAAATCCGCGTTTTTCCAGTGACTGTTTCACACAAATCACATTAAAATAATCACCGTACAAATCCATCGCATCGCTATAGATATGAAGAATTTTTATATCTTTCTTTGCGCTTTTCTGAGTATTCAGCGCGGTGTTTTTTTTCTTAGCTGGTTTCATTTTGACCACTCTCCTTTACTTAGACAAAGCTGCGATAATTCCGTCCTCATTGCCAAACGCTGACGCCGCCAAAATATAAACCGTGCCTTTTGTCTTTTTCATATCCTCTTTTATATTGTCAATATCATTTACGACGACCATTTCGTCATCGTCAAACCCGCCCAATCTCAGGCGCACTGCAATATCAAGAGCGCGAGTGCCGGAACAAACTATAGAGTCTACATTTCCTTTAAGACGTTCAAATGTAACATCATAGAGCCACGAAATATCTTTTTTCTCAGTATAAAGCACATTGTTGACATACAATAATGCGGTTTTTTCTCCGGGCTGACTCAGCACGAAAGAAATTGACTGGTCAAGCGATGCTGCATTCTGCTTGGTTAGAATGAGAACATATTTTCTTCCGTCAAATTCCATCTCATCATACCTCTCACGGCTGACCTGGAATGTGCCTAAAGCTTCTATAGCTTTTTCAATCGGCACGCCTACTTCGGTACAGACCGCCACAGCTCCTGTGGAATTCATAAAATGGAAAATCGTATTATATGTTACATGGGCATCAATGCCGTTGATTTTATAATCGCCCGATTCAAAATCAACATCCGAAGCCACATAATCCGGAGTCTGAGCTGAGTAGCCGCAGTTATCGCAATGAAACTGTCCTATATGATTAAAATGATAGAAGTCATACTTCAGAGTGTGGAAGCACTGCGGGCAAACCTTGCAGTCATGTGTGAGAAACACAGACTTTTCCTCAGAACGCTCGGTTCTCTCCATTCCGAAAAGTATGCGTTTATTTTCAGGTGCAAGACGGTTGATAATAGGATCCTGCGCATTCAGCACCAACGTAACATCGGGACCGATTGCCGCTGAAATTTTATCAAAGATTATGTCTGGATTGCCGTTGCGCACAACCTGGTCACGGAAAAGGTTGTTTATCAGGAAATAATCGGGCTGAAAATGCTTGTAAATGAGAGGCGAATAGCGTTCATCCGTTTCGAGAACCACAAAATCATAATCCACAAAGCCGCTGTAATCACAGTTTACAAGCAAGGTCGTTGCTATGCCTGCCGAAATATTGGCACCCTCGCTGTTGTTGGCAACGCTGTAGCCGTTTTCGCGCAGAATGTGCGCGATGAGATTGGAAGTGGTAGTCTTTCCGTTTGAGCCTGTCACAGCTATAATTTTACCTTTAAACTTAAACTGTGACAGAAAATTCGGACATATCTTCATAGCTATACTTCCGGGAAGATTGGTAGACCTGTCAACAAATTTACCGAAAAATCTCACAATTCTTCCCACAAAAACAGCCAACTGAAATTTAAAATTACTCATTTTATTATCATTCCTTATTGAGTTTGATCAACAGACTGTAAAAAGGAGCGTGGCGCAATATCGCCATGCTCCCCTTTGAAATTCATATTAAATTCAAGCATACATGGTTCCGCAAAAATAACAGAGAAAAATAAAATTCCGTACGGTTGAACCTTAATCGTCCAAGTCGAATTCAAGTTTTTCTCCGCAATTAGGACACTCCATTTCGCCCACATTGATGAGATCCTCATCAAGGCAAATCGTGTCACCGCAGGTCGGGCATGTAACCTCGTAATAAAGCTCATCTTTTGATTTCTTAGATGATTTCTTTTCAACATCATGACCATGATCACAGCCACAATCATCGACCTCATAGAGATCCTTTTCAATTGCGCCTAAATCCTCATCGACCTCGTCAAGCTGCTGCTGGAAGTCCTCAAAGCCATCCTCAAGATTTTCCATATCAAAAACGATGTCTTCCAAAAGCTCCATCAAATATTTGATGACCTTTGTGTCTTTCTTCTCGTCGTTGAGATTAAGACCCTCAACCAAGCCTTTAAGATAAGCAAGTTTCTCTAACTTATTCATAATCCACTATCCTTCTCTGTTAATTTATCAAATGAAAACCAAATGCCCGCATGAATTACTAAATTTACTCAAATTCAGATTATGCTCGTTCCATATAAAGACCTGTTCTGGTGTCGATTCTAATCATATCGCCTTCCTCAATAAAGAGCGGCACCTTGATTTCTGCACCGGTTTCCAGCACAGCGGGCTTAGTAGCATTGGTAGCTGTATCACCCTTAAAGCCGGGATCAGTCTTTGTAACCTTGAGCTCAACAAAATTCGGAGGCTCTACGCCGAACACATTACCCTTGTAAGAAAGAACCTTGCATGTCATATTTTCGGTAACGAATTTGAAGTTGTCGCCAAGTGTACTCTCGTTGATGGGAACCTGCTCATATGTTTCAGGATCCATAAAATAGTACAGACCGCCGTCCTCATACAGATACTGCATATCCTTACGCTCAACAAAAGCTGTCGGGAACTTTGCAGAGGGGTTAAATGTTGTTTCTGTCACTGCACCGGTGATGACGTTGCGAAGCTTTGTGCGAACGAAAGCTGCGCCTTTGCCGGGCTTAACATGCTGAAACTCAATAATTGAATAAACTGCGCCATCCATTTCAAATGTAACGCCGTTTCTGAAATCTCCTGCTACGATCATTTAGTTTAAACCTCCATGAAATAACTTACCGTATAGTATTATAATACAAACAAACCATAAATGCAAGTGATTTTTGCTCATTTTTGCAATTTTCTAAGAAATTTATACAAAAAAATCAAAAAACTTTACTAAAGTTCAATCAAATCCCTGTCAAGATTCGTCAAATTCACCGCTCCGTTCGCAGTTTTGTACATCATATTCTCAATTCTCACACCGAACCGACCCGGCAGATAGATTCCCGGCTCTACGGTAATCACCGCTCCGACGGGAATTGTTCCGCCGCGGAATGACACCGACGGGAACTCATGAATTTCCAGACCGACGCCATGCCCCGTGGAATGCCCGAAATACTCGCCGTAGCCCGCTTTCTTTATGACGTCACGCGCCGACGCATCACATTCAGCCAAATCGCCGCCGCCCGCCATAAGGTAATCAATAGCCGCCTGCTGCGCTTTCAGCACGATATTGTAGACCTCGCGCTGTTCATCACTCACTTTCCCTAGCGCAACTGTGCGGGTCATGTCGGAATGATAGCCGCCCACAACCGTGCCGATGTCGAACGTGATGAAATCTCCTTTTTTAATTCTGCGCCTGCCCGGCACCGCATGCGGCATCGAGCCGTTTTCGCCGGAAGCTACTATGGAATCAAAAGCCAAACGCTCCGCGCCCATTCTTCGCGCGTAAAATTCAAATTCAAAGGCAAGCTCGGCTTCGGTCACTCCCTCGTGAATCAGTCCGCAGACATGCTTGAAAGATTGCTCGGTTATAGCCTGAGCTGCCTTTATCATGGAAATTTCCTCGGCATCCTTGCATACGCGTAAAGTATCAATCAGGCTGTCGAGGTCGCCTTCCTCCGACAAAAAGGCAGGTTCAAATGCATCCGCCATATTGCAGTATTGTTTCAAAGTCATACGGCTCGACTCAACCAGCAGATTCTTGATTGCCAGTCGTTCCACTATTTCGCCGGCTGTCTTTTTCATGTCGCTGTATTCAACTACATCGCACCAATCTATTGCTTTTTGAGCAGCCTCGGTGTAGCGCGAATCCGTGATATAAACACAGCCGTTTTTCGTTGCGACAAGATAGCCGTTATCACAGTTGAAACCCGTAAAATAACATCCGTTTACTTGTGAAATAATCAACGCTCCGTCGTATTCATCGGGGATAATATCCAGCAATGCGGCAGTGCGCTGCTGAAATTTACTTGTCATGCTAAATCATCCTCCGTCATATAAGTGCGGCAAGCGCCTGAACGCCTAAAATGTAGCTGTTTGAGCCGAATCCGCAAATCTGACCCGCGCACACAGGGGCAATCACTGAATAATTGCGGAATTCCTCACGCGCGTGGATATTTGACATATGCACCTCGACAAACGGCAGCGGTTTAACTGCGGCAATAGCGTCACGCAGCGCATAGCTGTAATGCGTCCACGCGCCGGCATTAATCACAACGCCCGCATATTCCGCCTTTGCACCGTGAATTTTATCCAAAATAACGCCCTCATGGTTGCTCTGAATAAAATCAGCCTCAAGTCCGAGCGACTCAGCGTATTCCGCCACGCGAGTACAAATCGTTTCTAAAGTTTCCGTGCCGTAAACACCGGGTTCACGAACACCGACCATATTGAGATTAGGTCCGTTTATTATAAGAATTTTTTTCATGATTTATCAATCCTTTGCGCAAAGCGCGTTAAATTACAGCATTATACAAAGATTTGTAATAATTCATCATAGTTACAGAATCATCTGTCTGGGTTCCTGCCGACTCGCAAATTACGGTCGGGTGCATATCGCGGCGGACAAACTCCTCCATAAGCGGCTCGAACTGCGGTCCGTAAACCTCATCTGCAAAAGTTAAATGACGCTTCTCCCCACCTGATGTATATTCGATTTTTGAGAAATGTATGTGCATACTTTTCAGCCTGTCCGCTCCGAGGACGTTTTCAATTTCATCCAAAGCCTTGACATAATCCATCGTGCCCTGCATTCGGCTGTTAAGATGACCGAAATCCACACATGGAATCATACGCTCATCCAACGTGCAGAACTCCAGCACCTCTGACAAATCGCCGAGCTGATTTATTTTACCCATGACCTCGGGGCATATGTGAATGTCGCCCAGCCCATGCTCATCAAGATGCTTCTGTGCCGCCGATAGCGTTTCTTTCGCTAAGGCAGTTGCTTCCGCACGGGATTTCTTGCCCAGTCCTCCGGGGTGCACAACTATCCTGTCTGCTCCCATCCAGCTAGCCGCCTGAGCACTTTGAAAGATATAATTTATTGAATTCAGACGTTTTTCCTCTTCCACAGAGGCGAGAGAAATGTAATATGGCGCGTGAATCGACAGCTTAATGCCGTATTCCTTCGCCTTTTCGCCTATAGCGATGCCTTTCGGCTCCTTGATCATAACACCTCGCCCGCACTGATATTCAAAGGCATTCAGTCCGTTTGCGGCGATGAATTCAATCAGCTTTTCTGTGGATTTAATTTTCTCTGCGGCTGCGCGTTCACAGCTTCCCGCAGGACCAAACTTTATCTCAGACATTTCAAAATCACCTCAATCTTTCCAAAATCTGATAACCAGCCGTTCAAAAAAACGCTTGAGCTTAAACAATCTGCTGCTTTCAAGCTGATACGGTACGGTCAAAATAGTATATGCGCCCATCAGATTGCCGCCGAGAATGTCAGTAAAAATCTGGTCACCCACCACAGCGGCTTCTTTAGGCTGTATTTCCAGACGAGCGCACGCGCGCCGGAATCCTGACGGCATGGGTTTTTTCGCCGCGCCCTCAAATTCAAGACCCACACGCTCTGAAAACTTACGCACGCGTTCTCCGTTATTATTTGACACAACCATCATTTTAAAACCTGCGTATTTCATTCCATCTATCCATTGTGCTACGCCGTCGGCAGGCACAGGATTATTGTGGGTGGTCATGGTATTGTCTATGTCCAGCAAAAGAGCCTTGACACCCGCCGCATGAAGCAAATCGGGCGTGATGTCGATCATTTTTCCTATTCTTTTGCGCGGTTTTAATAAAGCCATTTTTTTCCTCCAAATGAAAAAACGCAGGTACACCGAATTACTCAGCATACCTGCACTTGATTTTTTCAGAATTGGCATTGCAAATCCGATGAGTTTAAGTAAAAATAAGATTACTTATACTTGCGCTTTCTTGCTGCTTCGGACTTCTTCTTGCGGCGAACAGAGGGCTTCTCATAAGCTTCTCTCTTGCGAACTTCCTGAATTATACCTGAACGTGCGCAAGACTTCTTGAAACGTCTGAGTGCACTGTCAAGAGATTCCTTGTCCTTGACTCTGATTTCTGATGACATTTTACTTCCCCTCCTTCCGCGCGGTCACGGAACCACCGTAGAATCGTGATTCCATATCATTATATACTTAGAGTGAGAATTTGTCAAGAGTATCTGAAAAAAAATCTTAAAATTTCCGATATTTTTTTCAAAAAATACCAATAATATATTATTTTGCCACGATATTTACCAGTCTGCCGGGAACATATATTTCCTTGACGATGCTCTTACCCTCTATCAAAGCTGCTACTGTCGCATCAGCTTTTGCGGTGGCAATAGCCTCATCGGAAGTTGCGTTTGCGGGAATATTTATTCTCGCCCTCACCTTGCCTGCAACCTGAACAGCAATCTCGACTGTTTCATCAACGCACTTTGCCTCGTCAAACTTCGGCCACGGCTGATAAACTATCATATCGCCAAAGCCCATATTTTCCCATATTTCCTCGCAGATATGGGGGGCAAACGGGTCGAGCAGCACGAGGAAAATTTTGTATTCTTCCTTGGTGATTGAACCGCACTTTTCGATTTCATTGAGCCATGTCATAAGCTGAGCAATAGCTGTGTTAAACTTAAGTCCCTCAATGTCCTCAGTGACTTTCTTTATAGTCTTGTGAACCATACCCTCGAATTCGGGGCGGATACCGCCGTCAATTACCTTTTCCTGGAGGTTGAAGGTTCTGTCGAGGAATCTCTTGCAGCCTTTTATGGAATTTGAGGACCACGGAGCAGCTTTCTCAAAGTCTCCCATAAACATTTCATAGAGACGCATTGTGTCAGCGCCGTATGTCTCAACGATTTCATCAGGATTGATGACATTGCCGAGGGATTTACTCATTTTAACATTTCCCTCGCCGAGAATCATGCCGTGGCTGGTTCTCTTGGCGTATGGCTCCTTGGTGGGAACAGCCTTGATGTCATAGAGGAATTTATGCCAGAAGCGGCTGTAGAGCAAGTGAAGTGTGGTGTGCTCCATACCTCCGTTGTACCAGTCAACGGGCAGCCAATAATCCAGTGCTTCCTTGGATGCAAGCTCCTTGTCATTGTGCGGGTCACAATAGCGGAGGAAGTACCACGATGAACCGGCCCACTGAGGCATTGTATCGGTCTCGCGCTTTGCGGGACCGCCGCAGTGCGGGCAGGTTGTATTCACCCAGTCGGTCATTGCGGCAAGTGGGGATTCGCCGTTGTCTGTAGGCTCGTAGGATTCAACATCGGGGAGCAGCAGCGGGAGTTGATCCTCGGGAACAGCCACAGGACCGCACTTCTCGCAATGAACTATCGGAATAGGCTCGCCCCAGTATCTCTGGCGTGAAAATACCCAGTCGCGGAGCTTGTAATTGACCTTTGCGTGACCGATTCCCTTCTCAGTGAGGAATTCAATCATCTTAGCCTTGGCTTCTTCGACGCTCAGACCGTCAAGGAAACCGGAGTTTGTGAGTATACCTGTTGCGCAGTCGGTGAAGGCTTCTTTCTGAACATCCTCGCCGCCCTTAACAACCTCAATAATGGGCAGGTCGAACTTCTTGGCAAACTCCCAGTCACGTGTGTCGTGAGCGGGAACAGCCATGATCGCACCCGTACCGTAGGACACAAGCACATAGTCGGAAATGAAAATCGGGATCTCCTTATTATTTACGGGGTTGATTGCCTTAACGCCGTCGAGGCAGACGCCTGTTTTATCCTTGGCAACCTCTGTTCTCTCGAAGTCCGACTTCTTGGATGCGGCGAGCTGATATGCTCTGACTTCGTCTATATTTGCAATCTTGTCAGCCCACTTCTCGATAAGCGGATGCTCGGGCGAAATTACCATATATGTCGCGCCAAAGAGAGTATCGCAGCGCGTGGTGTATACTGTAAGAGTGTCGCCGAGAGTTGTACCGAAGTCAACCTCCGCACCTGTGGAGCGGCCAATCCAGTTTTTCTGCTGAACCTTAACGCGGTCGATATAATCAAGCTCGTCTATATCGTCGATAAGACGCTGAGCATACTCGGTGATTTTGAGCATCCACTGGCTCTTGACCTTGTGCACGACCTCACTGCCGCAGCGCTCGCAAACGCCGCCCACAACTTCTTCATTTGCAAGAACGCACTTGCAGCCGGTGCACCAGTTGACCGACATTTCCTTCTTGTATGCAAGACCGTTCTTGAAAAGCTGGAGGAATATCCACTGCGTCCACTTGTAGTAGGACGGGTCGGTGGTATTGACCTCACGCTTCCAGTCAAAGGACAAGCCGAGACTTTTAAGCTGGTTTCTGAAGCGGTCAACATTGTTCTTGGTGACAATAGAGGGGTGAATGTGGTTTTTTATCGCGAAATTCTCGGTGGGCAGACCGAACGCGTCCCAGCCCATCGGATAGAGAACATTATAGCCCTCAAGACGACGCTTTCTGGCGATGATGTCCAAAGCGGTGTAGGAACGCGGGTGTCCGACATGCAGACCCGCT
>JAQXFQ010000181.1 GCA_029005175.1 Bacillota bacterium | reverse complement strand
CAGGATAATCCACCCCGAGACCTCCGAGCTGCTCGAGAGCTGGCTGACCATGCTGGCAGAGCGGGGAGAAAAGGAAACCTTTGCGGAGATACGCAGATATTTGAGGCGGAAATCATAATTTAACATAGAGTACGCAACGCCGGGAATCCAAGGGGACTGGTCCTCTTGGCGGGGTCGAGGGGCAGCGCCCTTCTTGGGGGCGTGGGGGCAAAGCCACCACAAAGCTGAAGTGCAAGAAAAACTTGCAATAGGAAAACAAGGCGAAGCCCTTAAAAGACTAACGAGAAAATCTTTGATTTTCAAGTGGACGTCACACAGATAAATTATAATTTACGCCTCAAATATCTGCGTATCTCCGCAAAGGTTTCCTTTTCTCCCCGCTCTGCCAGCATGGTCAGCCAGCTCTCGAGCAGCTCGGAGGTCTCGGGGTGGATTATCCTGCGCGCCTTGGCGTTGAGAAAATAACCCAGCGGAGCGGCATCGTTGTAATTTTCTTTCATATAAATCTTGCTCGCCGCCACGCGGTCACAAAACATCTCCGCCACAAACACATCGGGCATTTTGACAGGCTCCTGCCGCTTGGTAATCGGGTTGTAGTCTGTCCAATATTCAAAATGGTGGCGGTTGCGCCCCTTGTGGTGCAGCCACGCGCGCGAATAGCCTATGTCCTCGCGCTCAGCCTCATTAGGGCTGCGCATGCCCTGATAATATCTGACTCCGTTGAAAAACTCGGTAGGACTGTATTTGCTAAGGTCGTGCATAAGTCCGCGCCACGGTATGCCGGCGCAAAAGCAGTTGCGTATCACCTTGTGCCGGTGGGCGTTAATGGTGTGCATATGTCCGAAAAATCTCAATATGAAATTCATGCGTTCCTCATCCTTGTGACAAAATAAATATATTTATAATATGCTATAACAGTCAAATTGATTTGTCAAGCACTGAAATTCTACCATAAAATTTTATATAACAGTTGCGACTTTTGGGCAAAATCGGGTTTTTTTAATTTGTTTCCTATTTTAAATTGCATTGTAACACAACAGTGGTTATAATGAATAAAAGATAAACATTTTTTTGTCAAACGGAAGTACGGAAAATATTTTTGTTTTGCTGTATACAACAATTAAAAATTATCTATGTAAATTTAAGATATGATTTTTCTATGGCACTAATCAACACATAATATCTATGCGATTATCTGTGCGATTATTTTTTTATTGCCATGGTATGATCTGATTAATTGAAGTTTTTGTGAGCTGCCGGGAGCAGAATTTTCAGCCGTACATCCAATATTTATACAGAGTGAGGAAGTTGTAATATATGCAGACATTACCATTCGCCGAGCTTGGTCTTTCCGAGCCGATTCTGCGAGCGATCGACCACATGGGATATGAAGAAGCCACACCTATCCAGACACAGACAATCCCGCTTATAATGAGCGGCAGGGACGTCATCGGTCAGTCCCAGACAGGCACAGGCAAAACGGCGGCATTCAGCATACCCGCCATTGAAAATATTCTCAAAAACCGCAGCAAGGGCACCCAAGTGCTTATCCTCTGCCCTACCCGCGAGCTTGCGGTGCAGGCGTGCGACGAGATACACAAATTCACCCGATACACCGAGGGCATCCGCGCCGTTGCAATATACGGCGGTCAGCCTATCGAACGCCAGTTTAAGCTGCTAAAGGGCGGCGCGCAGATAGTGGTGGGCACTCCCGGGCGCGTAATGGATCACATGCGCCGCCACACCCTCTCGCTTGCCAACCTCAGCATGATAATTCTGGACGAGGCCGACGAAATGCTGTCAATGGGCTTCCGTGAGGACATCGAAACTATACTCGAGGACGTCCCCGAGGAGCGTCAGACAATATTGTTTTCCGCCACAATGTCGCGTGAGATAATGTCAATCACTGAAAAGTACCAGACAGACCCTGAGATTGTCAAGGTGGTGCGCAGGGAGCTTACCGTCGCGGAAATCGATCAGTATTACTATAACATTCCCCACAGCCACAAAATCGAAGCCCTGAGCCGACTGATGGATGTCTACAATCCCGAGCTTTCCATGGTGTTCTGCAACACAAAGAAACAGGTGGACGAGCTGGTGAGCGCACTGCAGATCAGAGGCTATGTCGCCGAGGGACTGCACGGAGATATGAAACAGGCCGCCCGCGACCACGTTATGAACACTTTCCGACAGGGACATGTAGATGTACTGGTTGCCACCGATGTGGCGGCGCGCGGCATTGACATAAGCGGCATAAGCGCGGTATTCAATTATGACATACCTCAGGATATGGAATACTACGTCCACCGCATAGGACGCACGGGACGCGCCGGCAAATCGGGACTTGCGTTCACATTCGTCACCGGTCCCCGCGAGATGGGCGAGCTTCGCGATATAATGAGA
>JAQXFQ010000180.1 GCA_029005175.1 Bacillota bacterium | reverse complement strand
TGTCTGCGGGAGAGAATTTATTTACCTGCATGAAATTTCTTGCCCGTGCATTTCAAAGAAAAAATTTTTCGCTATTGACAACCGACCGTTCGGTAGGTATAATGTAGACAGAACACTTTAGTTGTGGTGAAGGAGATTTCGTTATGGAGCGAGGAAACACAAAACAGGAGATTCTGGAAGTATCTCTGAATCTGTTCTCCGTAAATGGCTTTGAAGCCACCTCTATCTCCCAAATTGCAAATGCCGTTGGCATTCGGAAAGCGTCGCTTTACAGCCATTTTGAAAACAAACAGGCCATTTTGGATGCTTTGGTGAAAGAAGTGCTCGAACAGTATGCGGCGCATTCTATTTTTGCCGTAACGGATTGGGGGAAAGATACCGATAATCTGCCTCTGCCCCCCGATGATGCCGTGCAGATGATACAGGGACAGATTCGATATATCCTCCATGATCCCTATATCAGCAAGGCTCGGAAATTGTTGGTGATCGAACAGTTCCGAAATTCGGAGCTGGCGAAGCTGCAGACCAAGCAGAATTATTCCGATGTGCTGCAATACTTCACCGGACTTGTGAAGAGGCTGATTCGGCAGGGTGTTTTGGCAGAAGATGATTCGGAAATTATGGCGGCGCAGCTTTGCCTGCCCATTTCCGTGTGGATCAACCTCTGCGACCGGGAACCGAGCCGTGAACAGGAGGTCATGGAACTGGCGGAAAGGCATATCAGGCAGTTCTTTAGGGTCTATAAAAAGTGAGACGCCTTTGGTAATAGCCCTCTTATTAAGCCATCGAGCTTGACGATATAAGCTTGATTTTATGGCGGGTTCTGTTTGAAGAAACATCAAAAATAGGCGAATGTAAAAATCGGAGAATAAAAAATTTTATATGGAAATGCTGAATAAAGGCGTATCCATAGAGATTTTTTCAGCGTATCCTTAAGGACAAGAGGTGGAGAAAAATTTATTTATTCATCTTTAAAGATGCCTGTTTTAGGGGATATTTTGAGTTTTACAATCGGCTATAAAAAAATTAAAAGGAGAATATAAAATTATGAAATTAAAAATCTTTGCTGCCGCCATGCTTGCGGCAACCATGCTGCTTGCTGTGACGGCTTGCGGCAAAACACAGTCCCCGGATTCATCCGACAAATTGAATAAAGATTCCTCCTCTCACGTGGATGAAGTCTCTGAGGAAGAGGCTTGGAAAACAGCACTTTCTGATGACTTGTTTGAAAAATACGGCGTACGTCCGGAATACTATGAGGATCTGGGTGACGGAATTTATCAGGTCTATGTGAAGTTGGATGGTAAAGTCGTCCCCTTCGTCACGGTTGACTCCGCAACAGGCGATTACCACGGATGAGAGAGAATAGCATAAAAAAGAAATTCATTGTATGAGGCGCAGTGTTCACATTGCTGCCGACGTTCTTCCCCTGACAGAGTTCGGTATAGGGATGAGATAATTTTGATACCGAAATTGAAAAATATGGAAAAATCATTTATTCCGCATATCCTTATAAATCAAGAGGCGGTGTGTATCTTTCACAGATATGCACCGCTTTTGCTTATCTGTGTTACACGCATTACGCAAAATTACGTCCGAAATTACCCGCAAACGCCCAATTCCAGGACAAAGTTACGTGTTTTTTGATTTTATACTAATTTTCAATTGAAAAAGTACAAAAAAATCTTCGCAAAAAACTTGCGTATATGGTTTTTTGCGAAGATTTTTTGTCGTACTTTTATTGAAAATTAGTATTAAACACATAAAATAGAATATGACTAAAGTCACATGATATTCGTTTCTTAATTCACTTAAAATTCCTCTTACCGTGTGTTAATATTTTATTGCAAGATGAACACAGCGCAAAATTACGAAAAGAGGTTTTAGTTTATGGAAGGCAAAACAGTATTGAAGCTGAATGGTCTAAGCAAGAAATTTGACGGAAAGACAGTGGTTGACCACATTTCACTCGACATTAAGGAGGGGGAGATATTCGGCTTGCTGGGTCCCAACGGTGCGGGTAAATCCACCACTCTTAATATGGTGTGTTCGCTGCTCAAGCCGACCTCGGGCAGCATAGAGGCTTTTGGAATGGACGCGGCGAAAAGCATGAAAAAAATCAAGAGCCGCATAGGCTACATCCCACAGGAGCTTGCTATTCACGGCAATCTCAAGGCTTGGGAAAACGTGGAGCTTTTCACCTCGCTTTACGGTGTAAAAGGAAAAGCTCTCAGGTCGGCGATAAACGATTCGCTGGAATTTGTCGGTCTGCTGGACAAGCGCAATAATTTTGCCAAGACATTCTCGGGCGGTATGAAACGCCGTCTGAATATCGCCTGCGCGATAGGTCACAAGCCCGACCTGATGATATTTGACGAGCCGACTGTCGGTATAGACCCGCAGTCACGCAACTTCATTCTGGAGAAAATCAAGGAAGCCAACAAGAACGGCGCGACTGTGATTTACACAAGTCACTACATGGAGGAAGTTGAGGCGATATGCACACGCATAGCCATTATGGATAACGGCAGAATTATCGCCACGGGAACGCGCGAAGAATTGGTAGCTCTTGTCACTGACGACCCGAACAGCGGCATTACGCTTGAAGAGGTATTCCTCACACTGACAGGCAAGAAGCTGCGCGACTATGCGGGAGGCGAATCCTGATGAAGCTTATAAAGAACAATTTAAAATTAATGTTCAGGTGCAAGCCGCTGGTTTTGTTTATATTGTGTCTGGTAATCGTCACAGGAATGCTGTCGGCTGTGTTCAAGGATTTTATGGTGGACGAATACAAAATCGAAGGCTGCGAGGTGGGCTACAGCTTCACCGACGGCTGTGCATATGAACCGATTAAGCCGATATTCGAGAGCGTTTGTGAAGAAAATGACATGGATACAGCGAATTTCGTGTACGGCAGCGGAGAAAACGCCGTTGAGAGTGGCAGAGTGGACGTGTTTGTTGAATTCACCGACGACGGTTACACCGTTTATTCCGACGGGGAGCACGAAAATCAGGCGGGTATCGTGAAAATGCTTGTGTCCTCAATTATATCAGGCGCGTCAGGTGCGCAGGTCGGCAGTTACGTAACACAGTACAAAATCGACGTTCTGCCCATGCCCGATTCCGAGCTTTATTACACCATAGCATATACCGTATATTTCACGTGGATAGCCATGATAGTGCTTGCAATCGTTATTTCAAGTGAACGCAAAAATAAAATCGGTGCGAGATTCAGAACTACACCAGCATCTTCACTTAATATTTACATGAGCAGGTTTATTCCGTCCGCCATTATGATTACATTTCTTATAGGAGTAGGTATCGTAATTTGCACACTTATTTACGGAATTGAATGGATGGAAATTCCTATGACCGCACTCATACTGTTTTTGGGATGTGTAGCTGCGGCGGCTGTCGCAACTGTGCTTTTCAGTTTAATTAAAAATGTAATAGTGTCAATAGTTATCGGATTTTGTGTAATTATGTTTTTTGGTTTTTTCGGCGGCTCGTTCTGTGCCTATATGTACGCACCCTATGCCGATGGTCTGCGAGATTTTTCGCCGATTTATTACATGACTCGTTCACTGGTGGAATTGAACACGATCGGCAGTAGCGATTTTACCATTCCCGCAATACTGGTTCTTTGCGGAATATCAGTCATATGCATACCACTGGGTATGGCGGCTGTCAAACTGGGTAAGGAGGAATAAATTTATGCGTGCTTTTTTGACAATGACCAAAAGTAATCTAAAGCTGCTGCTGCGAAATATCGGATTCATAATATGCCTTATAGCTTTGCCGTTCGGCGCGTCTGCACTGCTTATGATTCAACAGAGCGACTCTGCCTATAATGATAGTTCGAGATTTTTAAACATAAATAAAATAAATGAAGTCGACTGTGTAATACAGCCAACTAATACAAATGTTATGGTAATTGATGCAGCACAAGATGAGGCTTCTGAGATTTTTTTAAAATCAATAATTCACGGAGAATTATCTATTTATCGCTATAAGGCAAAGCCACTGGAGCGCAGTGAAATAGATAGAATTGCAAAAAATTATTACGAACGCGGTACAGTAACTGCCGTTGTGTATCTCGGCAAAGATTTCAACAAAAACATAATGAATGGCATTAATCCCGAAGTTTTGCTGATTGAAGGCAGAGATGACAGCCGCATTGAACTGGTTAAAAACAAGATTAATTCAAGCCTTTCGATAATGATGAACTGTGCGGCTAATGCGTCGAGCAAAAAAGAGTTTTTAACTATGTCTGAAAAGGTATTTGAAAATATGCCGACAGCGCAAAGCGTAACTGTCGGAGAGGATGCTAACGAGCTAACCGGTAAGCAAAGTGAACAGCAAACTAACATAGGCCATGCATTAGCGGTGCTTTCGATGGCATTTCTTCTCACAGGCGCGCTTGTGGCAAATCTCATTGTATCAGAGCGCGAGAATAAATCCATACTGCGAATCGAGATGTCGGGCACATCAATGGGCACATACGTTCTCTCAAAGGCATTCACGGGCATACTCGTCGCACTCATTCAGACAGAGGTAACGGCTGTTGCAACGGCACTGCTCATAGGCACGGATGTAGGTATCCCGTTCGTCGCATTCATTCTGTTCATAGGTATGATGGGTGTAATCTTCAATCTGCTGTGTGTCGTGAACGGTATGTACTGCAAGAATATCACGGTGGTATCGTTCGTTGCATTCGGCGTGTGGATGTTCACCAACCTGCTTGCAGGCGTGTATTTCAATTTCGTAACATTCCCCGACTGGTGGGATAAGGCTTCAATGCTGACCCCGCAGAAATGGGTAATGCTTTGCACTGAAATGCTTATGAAAAATCAGAATGGTGCCTATGCAACTTTCTTCACGGCTGCCGCCGGTTTCCTGCTGCTGATAATCACAGCGGGATTCATAGGAACAAAGGTGTCGGATACGACAGGCAGGGAATAACAACAGATAGTATGTAATGAAAAAATCGTGAGCGTGGAAAATAAATCCATGCCCGCGATTTTTGCGTGACAAAATGTATTTGCAATGGTATAATGAAATAAAATCAGTATAGAGGTGGTAAATTTGGACGAATACAATGGCAGTAGCTTAGGGGAGCTGTGGGAAAGAAATTATTTTACAGCTGTGAAATTCGGATATGCCCTGCTGATGATTATTTGCATAATAATGAATATCAATGGCAGGAGCGTAAATTACGCACTAATTTTCATAATGGCGGCGGCATGTGCGTCGATTATGGGAATTTATGAAACTGTCAAATATAAAAAAATCCTGCTTGCCGCCGAATTTGCCGCCGTGCTTTGCGGTATGTATCTCTGCGGCAATGAATTCATCGTGCTGCTGCCGGTGGCGATTTCGGACGCAATTGCCGAATTCGGTCTGCCGCAGTATATGTGGCTGACTCCGCTGTTGTGCGTGATATTTGCGCAGGATAAATTTATGTATCTATTGTTGTGCCTGCTTACAGCGATAATTTATTATCAGCACTACGGAATGATAATGAAATACCGTAAATCTGCCGATGATTACGAACTGCATGAGCTTCAGCTGAAGGATTCGATTGACAGCAGTGCGCAGGAGTTTAAGAACGAGATCCGCCGGACTAATCTGCATTATGAAAATGTAATGCTTCAGGACAAGGCAAAGCTGTCACAGGAACTTCACGACAAGCTGGGACACCGCATAAACGGCTCGATTTATCAGCTTGAGGCATGCCGCGCAATAGTGTCAACCGCCCCCGAAAAGACAGACGAAATTCTCAGCCGCGTTATAGAAAGCCTGCGCACGGGGATGGACGAAATACGCGCACTTCTCAGACGTGAAAAGCCGGACGGCAAGCGGCTTGCAATGCTCCAATTGATAGCCCTGTGCGAGGACTGCCGCAGGCAATACGGCATAGACGCGCAGCTTGATATAAAGGGAGACAGCGACAAAATTGACGAGCAGGCGTGGGGAGTGCTGCTCAACAATTGCTGTGAGGCCGTCACAAATGCGCTGAAATATTCAAGGTGCAGTAAAATCCTGATAGAAATCAATGTGCTGAATAAGCTTTTGCGCTGCTGTATCAGTGACAACGGCTGCGGCTGTGAGAGCATATCCGACGGCATGGGGATTCAAGGCATGAAGCGCAGGGTAGGGGAATTGGGAGGCACTATTGATATAGACGGAACCGACGGATTCAAAATAAATATGCTTATTCCGATTAATTGACGAGGTGACTGTTGCAATGGCGATAAAAATTATAATAGCGGACGACAGCGATTTTGTGCGCGAGGGCATGAGTATAATTTTGGGAGTAGATGAGTCCTTTGAGGTGGTAGGCTGTGCGGCGGACGGTCGCGAATGCGTAGAACTCGCGCGCCGGAAAAGTGCGGATGTGATTCTGATGGATATTCAGATGCCCGAAATGGACGGCATTGACGCAACTAAAATTATAGCGGAGGAGAACCTGGGCAAGGTGCTTATTCTCACAACCTTTGACGATTACGATTTAGTCCGCAAGGCGATAAAGAACGGCGCAAAGGGGTATCTTATCAAAAATCACACTCCCGAAAAGCTTAAGCAGATGATAAAATCTGTTTACGAGGGCATTAACGTGCTGGATGAAAGCGTGTTTGAAAAAATGGCAGATATTCAGTCGGTCAAAAGCGAAAATTTCGACGATTCGCCATATTCTCAGCGCGAACTGGAAATCATAGCGGCTGTGGCGGACGGACTTTCAAATAAAGAAATCGCGGCAAAGCTGTTTTTGAGCGAAGGCACAGTGAAAAATTACATAAGCAATATACTGGAAAAAGGCGGCTTGGATCACCGCACACAGCTTGCGGTGTATTATCTTACAGGCAGAAAATAATATCGGTTCCATGTTACCACATACGGCAATATCTTACGGATAAACCCCGCCCCGGTTTCACGGTCTTTTTGCGGTTGGCTGCTACAATCTGCTTGAGCCAATCAAGCCGGTGCGGGAGGATTTGTCGGGCGAAAAATTGAATAAGCGAAAACAACAAAAACCACCGAATTATGGA
>JAQXFQ010000179.1 GCA_029005175.1 Bacillota bacterium | reverse complement strand
GCCGCAGTCCCACATCAATTTTTTCAGTCTGAACGACGCCAATGCCTGTTTGTAGCCGTCGAGATTCTTTCTGTAATTCCGCTCCATTTCCCGCCGAAATGTCTGCTCATCCGGGGCATTAGCCTGCGTTAAGGTTTCGGCTATGCGCTTATCGTCGCTGATACGCTCATCAATCAGCGTGCTGCCCATATCAAAAAATATGTACCTTATCATTCATTATCGCTCCTCTCTGCAAAGCAAAAATCCGCCGTGATTTCTCACTGCGGATTTTTATTATTAATTTCTGTAAGTATCGTTGTCATCGTCGGAATAAGTGATCTCCACATTTTCGTTGATATAGTCATCATCCTGCTTTTTAGAGGTCTTTCCGCGAATGATGCCGATTACTTTTTTTATTTGATCCCCTGTGCGGCTGAAAAATGTCTGCCGCTCATGTCCGTCATCAAAATCAACCGAGCCTGACACTTCGGGCTGACTGTAATCCATCTGCGGCGGCGCGAATGTCTGCGGCTGATTATACATTTCGGAGGGATTTTGCTGTGGGAATTCACTCACAGGCGTGAACTGCTCTTCCTCGTCCTTGGGGAACATAGTCAAAGGCTTGTATTCCTCTTCCTCGTCCTTGGGGAACATGGCCACAGGCTTGTATTCCTCTTCCTCGTCCTTCGGGAACATAGTCACAGGCTTGTATTCCTCTTCCTCGTCCTTGGGGAACATGGGCACGGGCTTGTATTCCTCTTCCTCGTCCTCGGGGAACATAGTCACAGGCTTGTATTCCTCTTCCTCGTCCTTGGGGAACATGGGCACGGGCCTGTATTCCTCTTCCTCGTCCTTCGGGAACATGGGCACAGGTTTGTATTCCTCTGCCGCAGGCTGACTGCCTGGATTCCATGAGCGGAACGACGAATCAGAATTAGCGGAAACATGCGCATCATCATTACACGGATAACCGGACACCGACGATTTCACAAATTCCCTGTTCACCGAAGCAGGCTGTTCAAAACCTATGCCCTGCTTTCTGCATGCCTCATCCAGCGATTTTTCCAAGGAATCCATAAGTGAATGAAATTCGGCATCGGAAAAATGTTTGGAATAATCCGCTGCATAGGGATTGTAGGAATTAGCCTTAAACGATGGCTTGACAGTAGGCTGGGCGATTGACGGCTGCACAGCCGTTTGCGGCGCGGCAGACTCAGGCGCGGATTTAGAAGCGTCACAGGGCGGCACAGGCGGAGTGAGTACAGTTGTCACATCCTCAGACTGCGCGGCAGATGTGCTGAGCTGATCTTCAATGTAATCCGCGCTTTTTTTCGCCATTACAGCCACCTGACTCTTCATATCGTGAATCAGCGCGCGATTTGCCGCCTTCACCTTGTCATATCTGACTACATTCTTTTCATCAAACGCGGCAATATTATTGCGCTCGGCATCGTATGCATGGTTGACCGCCTTTTTTACAGCTATATATCCCTTTCTGGCATTAACTCTGATTCTCATGTATTCTTTCTTTTTGCCGCTTTTTACGACAGTGACCCGCACCTTCTTTTTCTTCCATTTTTTCGGAGCGCATCTGAGTATAACATCTACACGGCGGTTTACGCCCTTGTGAATAATATGTGTACGGCTCATGTCGTAGCTGCGCGGCACACATTTAACAACATGCACATGTTCATCTACGCAGGATGAGTATCTCTTCATCTCCTCATAACCCCCCTCTTTTTATATTTACGGCAGTAATCCCCCTGATACTATTTAAATTCTAAATCAACACAAAAAAATCACCGATATAATTAAGGCATAAATTTTTACTATAGCAATAACAAATAAAAACGAAAGTTATTAATACATTTATTATAAAACTTTTCAGCGTATATGTAAATAAAAAGTTAAAAAATTGTTGTAAAAAATTTATGGTAATTTTGTACAAACATTACCACATATTTTTGAACTCAACGATATTTGTCACAATTCCCTGCGGACATATCTCAATAAGACCATAGCTCGCGCGGCTCATTCCTCGCGGATAGGCGAGCGAGCCGGGATTCATCACATAAAGTCCGTCGTGATATTTGTTGTATGATTCGTGGGTATGTCCGTACAGGCAGATCTGAGCGCCCTCCTTGCGCGCGGCAGTCATTATGGCGTCCAGACCGTATTTTACGCCGTAGGTGTGACCGTGAGCCATAAATATCTTGACGCCATCAAAAGCTTCGACCCTAGCCTGCGGAATCCCGCGGTCAAAATCGCCGTTTCCTCTGACATTTATAAACATTCTGTCCGGAAACGTAAATCTCATATCGGCAAAATCACCCGTGTAGTCGCCCAGATGCAGCACCACCTCCGCCTGCGAATTGCTTCGTATGCATTTTTCAACCAAGTCCCGCCTGCCGTGGCTGTCTGACATGACTAATATTTTCACCCAAAAAGCCTCCTCAACTCACATGAACATTATGAAGTGTTTTTTAATAATATATGTAAAGGAAGTAGTTACGGAAACGCTGATTAATACTAATTTTCAATAAAAGTACGACAAAAAATCTTCGCAAAAAACCATATACGCAAGTTTTTTGCTCGATTTTTTTGTACTTTTTTAATTGAATATTAGTATAAGCCGATTCACACACCGCCCAGTGACGGATTTTCACGGCGTGGAATCGACGGCTACGCCTTTAATCAGCGTATCCTTAATAATTCAATGTCATACGCTGATTATGACATGCATATTTTAATAAAGACACGCTGAGCCGCGTCTGCCGTCAAGGCTCGCAGCATTGGCAAATCCTTAATACATCTGTGAAAGGTCAGTGAACAATTATGGAAAAGAACGAATTTCTCAATGATATATTCCGCAAAGCCGCAGAAAAAACCGGCTCGTCCTCCGATAGTCTGATGAAAGCTGCTCAGTCCAACCCCAAGCTTGCCGAAGCGCTTAAAAATCTGACCAGCGAGGACATAAACAAAATCACCGGCATTTTGAACGATAAGGACGCCTCAGCCAGAATACTGGCTACTCCGCAGGCGCAGGAAATTCTCAAAAAGCTGAAGAAAAAGCCGTGAGCGCGCGAAAGAAGGTCGGAAATTTATGGATAATCTCGAAGGACTGCTGGGTTCGGTGCTAAGCGACCCCGATGCTATGGCGAAGCTGCGCGACACGGCAAAGCAGTTCGGCATAGACACCGACGCGCTGCTGCCTGGCACAGGCTCGTCTTATGAGGATCATAACGAAGATTCCGCAGCGGATATTTCAGCAGCCGCACTGCCGCCGACCTCAGCAGGAGGCATAAATGCCGATATGATTTCGGCTATAAGCAAAATCACTCCTCTGCTCAGCAAGCTGAACGAAGAGGACGACATGACGCGGCTCATACACGCACTGCGCCCCTATCTGAGCGGTGACCGCCGTAAAAAAGCGGAGGAAGCCGATAAAATTATGACGGTAATGCGACTGATTCCGCTTCTCAAAAATACAAAGCTGTAATAAATGATAATTTATCTGTGTGACGTCCACTTGAAAATCAAAGATTTTCTCGTTAGTTTCCTATGGGCTTCGCATTGTTTCCTATTTCAAGTCTCTTCTACACTTTAGCTTTGTAGGGGCTTTGCCCCTACGACCCCACGATGGGCGCTGCCCCTCGACCCCGCCAAGAGAACCAGTCCCCTTGGATTCCCGGCGTTGCGTACTCTATGCTAAATTATAATTTATCAAATGAACTAACATCAATTATCTTAACTGACCGGGGGTGGTTTATATGCAGCAATTTGACAGCTTTGCGCAGATGCAGCGTGACGCAGAGCGGCGTGTGATGGAGATGCAGAGGCGCGCCATGGCTGCCGTCGAAAAAGACGAGCCGAAACCGCCATGTGAATGCATAGAAAAACGCCCTCCCGCACAGCCTGACCCATCAAAGGACTGCCACGACAAACCAAATTCCCACCCGCATATTCTGCCGGGATTTGACTTGTCGGGCGAGGACTCGGAACGAGCCCTGCTTATAGTGATAATCCTGCTGCTGCTGCGTGAGAATGCCGACGAACGGCTTATTCTCGCACTGCTTTACATTCTGCTGTAGGTAAAGAATCAATACCGCCATATGCGCTTCTTTTTGGAGCGTATGGCGCACACCGAACACAGCCATACCACCAGCAGCCCCACCGCCAGCGCAATTGCGATTGCCACGCTGCCTGTAAGCTGCGGGATATAGTCGGCTACAACAAACAGCCTGTCGCACACAAGATACACCGCCGTCAGCAGCACAGTCAGATACAGTCCCAACGGCATGTATTTAAGCACCGCGCTGCCGAAAGTAAGCTCGTGCTTTGGTTTGATGAATGACGCTTTGCGCATTTTTCTGTACCAGCGAGGCGACTTTTTGCCTTTCATCGAATCCGAGGCGACCCGGACAAATCTGTTTAGTATAGAAACATTGTCCTCAGGCTCATCATCGTCGGTTTTGACGCCGTCAAAAACATCTACATTTATCACTGCGGCAATTCCGTCATATATTCCGCCCATTTCGGTAAACTTCGCGTTTTTTGCTGACACGCTGCGGCAGTCCTCGGCGGTAGTTTCCTCAAAAGGCATACCCGCCGCGAGATAGGTTCCGTTTTCATCGGTTTTGAGTTTTTTGACCGCCGCCGAAAGCTCAAAGCGGTATTGCATCCTGCCGTTGACAGGGTGCTCGCCGACGTCGGCAGTTATTACGCTGATATATTCTCCCTTTTTTCCTCTGCGGCGGCGGTAATGCGGAAATTCGCCATCAAAGCCCATGGAATTGAGCTGAGGCTCAATAGACGCGCGCATTTTCCCGGCAGCCTCGGGATATGTGGCAAAAAGAGCGCTTTTGCCGTTAAATTCGGCGGTGCATTCCCGCATAAGCCCGGTAAGTTTTTTATACAGCGGGCGCACCGCGTCGGCATTTTCCTTTTCCCTCAGCAGCATCGAAAACTCATGTATCTTCTTGCTTGTTTCTTCAAAATCCGAGCAGGACCACGCCTCCATGGCGTCGCTCAGCTTGTTGTAAAGCTCATCCTCGCCTGTACTTTTGAAAAGCGTTTCAAACCGATTGAATTTATAACGATTTTCCAAAGTTTCCAGCACCTTGTCGGAAATATGCATGTCGTTGCTGCTGTCCAATTCGCCGTTTTGCTCTATTTGGGCAATCTGATAGGCTATCTTGAATATACGAGCGGCCGGAAGCAGTTCTTTTTCCTTTTCCGAAAGAGAATCAGCGCCGATAACACTCTCCTTAAACACTATCTCGCTGCACCAGCCGTCGATGAAATCATGTCCGCATTTTCCCGATTCCGCAAGCGTTTTGCCGTAATCCAGCGCGTTGAATTCCATATGCGGGCGGGTTGATTCAAAGGTGAGCTTTATCCAGTTTCTGTCCTGAAGCGAACGCTTGCGATTGTCGGTGCTGCCGAATTCCACATCTACTATAAAGCTGAAAAAGTAACGTCCGTCACGATACTCGGCGTCTATCCAAAAAAGGAAGCCTACCAGCGGGAATGTTCCGCTGAATTTCGTAACTACCTCGGGAAATACCAGGCTTACCCTGCCCCACATACGCTCCTGCGCCTGCATGACTATGCAGTCTCCGCGGCGCACGAAGGATATGCTCTGTCCCGAGATATTGGAGTAGGTTCGCAGAAATTCCCCTGATGTTCTTTCCATGTGAGAGGCAACGTCATTGAGCGAATATCGGCTCTTGTCCATTTCCAGAGAATTCTGCCGCTGAATTTCCATAAGCCACTCAAAAAAGGGCAGCAGACGTTCCATTGTATCGGCGGTGACAGGATACTCCGCCAGCTCCTTTATGTCCTCATTCAGATAGCTCTCAACGTCAATTGACGGATCTCCCGTGACGATTTTAATGCCCGAATTTACGATTTGAGCAAATTTAGCGCGCATACCTCGCGGCTGTTCGCAAAGCCTCTCCACAGTTTCCATGGCGGTCAGCCCGTTTGCCTGAGACGTAACGGAAGACATTGACGCAAAAAGCATTTCTATCCCTATTTTCTTTCTGTCGATGTTGTTCATATTATTAATATACCTCCCCTTTTCACAAATTAAGGCAATAATCTCATTTTAAAAATGATTATACCATTAAAACACAAATAAATCAAATAATTATATGACATTTTATGATAAAAATGGCAATTAATTTTTCTCTCGTCCTGCCTGCTAAATAAAAATTAAATCTGTTGACATATCTTAATCGTGGTGATATAATAAATAATATATATGGAATATCATTCTAATTGTGCAGATATGACAAAAGACTGTTTGCAGGAGGTTATTAACGTGAAAGGGAAAAACAACCGCAGATTCAGCAGATTTGTTTCAATCGGTCTTATTGCTACCCTTACAGCTTCTTTTTGTGTCGGCATACTTCAATCACCTATCGCCGACCGGGCTATATTCTCATCATTTGCGGCAGAGTCGTCACAGGATGAGATTGCATTTGAGTTTGATGAAAATAAAAAAACGCTCACACTCAGCGGAAGCACCGAAATGTCCGACTTC
>JAQXFQ010000178.1 GCA_029005175.1 Bacillota bacterium | reverse complement strand
ACTGATGAGAGCATTTTTATACTATCAAATAATCCAAAGGGTATGTCTCGCAAATAAATCATAATTTAACATAGAGTACGCAACAATGGGAATCCAAGGGGACTGGTCCTCTTGGCGGGGTCAAGGGGCAGCGCCCATTGTGGGGGCGTGGGGGCAAAGCCACCACAAAACCAAAGTGCAAGAAAAACCAGCAATAGGAAACAATGCGAAGCCCCTAAAAAACTAACGAGACAATCGAAGATTTTCAAGTGGACGTCAATCAGATAAATTAAGATTTACCGCCATAGTTTTATTTGTTTTATAATATGTTAATGCAAATTGATGAAAATTTCAATAGTATTGAGTTATTATTTTAGAAATTTTTCAGCCCAAAGCTTTAAAATCAGGGTTTGAGTTTTAGAGTCGGGAATTTTATTTTCCATAACAAGCTTTACTGCGTCGTCCAGAGACATATACTCCACCTCGAGAAATTCACCGTCATCGGGATGGCTTTCGCCTGATATGTTTATGTCGCAGGCAAAAAGGTAAATTATCTCGCCGCAATAGCCGGGTGATGGGTACAACTTGCCCATGCTGCGCCAGTTGATTCCCTGAGCACCTACCTCCTCGGCAAGCTCGCGCTTTACTGCTTCCAGCGGATCCTCGCCCTTTTCCAGCTTGCCGGCGGGCAGCTCGGTGACGATTTCCTTGTAGGGATAGCGGAACTGCCGCACAAAGGGCAGTTTGCCGTCGGGAGTGAGAGCGGCAACGCACACGCCGCCCGGGTGCTCCACAACCTCTCGGATAGATTTGTGACCGTCGGAAAGCTCCACATCGTCCACACGCAGGTTGATAATTCTGCCCTTAAAGTGATAGGTTTCGCTGAGTGTTTTTTCTTCAAGATACATATAAATTCAGTCCCTTTCAGTTAAATTACAAATAGATATAATTATAATTTATATTACAATTTGGAATTTTTACATTTCAAACATGTCAATAAATAAATGAATTAATGCGCGTGCAGGCTCATATTAATGAAATAATATGAATTAGTTGACAGGGGATGCTTTGATAATTATGGAACGAATAGTAGGAATAGAGCCGCCGGATTACAGCCGCGTGAACGGCTGGCTGGAGAGTCTCAGCTATGAATACGGCGATTTTTTTGACAGCATAAACGTGGGCAGCAGCCTGCTGGGGCGGCGCATTAACGGTCTGCTCATAGGCAATTCCGTTTCGCCTGCCCTGTACTGCGGGGGTGTGCACGGGCGCGAGTGGATAACCACGCTGCTGCTCATGCGGTTTGCCGAGGAGCTGCTGTTTGCCTATTCCCGCCGCCGCAGAATGTGCGATATTGATATATATAAGCTGCTCAATGTCAAGGGTGTGCTGATAGTTCCCGCGCTCAATCCCGACGGCGTGGAAATTTCCATAAACGGCGCGGAGCAGGCGGGAATATCGCCCGAGCTGAGCGGCGAAATAGCCGAGCTTTGCAAAGACAGGGAGTTCAGCGAGAAATGGAAGGCGAATGCGCGCGGAGTGGACATCAACCGCAATTTTGACGCGGCGTGGGATGAAATGCGGAGCATTGCGCAGGAGAGTGGAATCACCGGTCCGTCGATGAGCGGCTGGACGGGAGAGCGTCCCGAGAGTGAGCCGGAGACACAGGCGATAGTAAGGCTGTGCCGATTTATGCGTTTTCGCCACGCCATAGCATTTCATTCGCAGGGGGAAGAGATATATTGGAATTACCGCAGCTTCACACCCTCCAAGGCGCACCTGATGGCGCGGATATTGTCAGTCTCATCGGGATACCCACTTCGGGAGCCGCAGGAGAGTGCCTCATCGGCGGGGCTGAAGGACTGGTTTATGGAGAAATACCACGCGCCGGCGTTTACCGTGGAGATAGGGAGCGGGGAATGTCCGATACCGCTGAGCCATTTCAGATTTCTTTACAGCCGCCTGAGGGAAATGCTGGTGCTGGGGGTGGCGATGTGATATAATACACAAGCCACAATAAACCCATTATATTTATTATATCATATTTGGCGAAAAAGGCAAATTAAATATTTTTCACAATTTTTGGTATAAAATTTTGTGGGTTACAAATGATACAGATACCTCGTGCACCATGTCATATGATGAAAATTCAAGCGGTTTAAACATATTATATACATATTTGTTTAAATCACTTGAATTATTTATCAATTTTACATAAAAGCGTATCTTTCCCAAGAAAATTATGGAAAAAACTATTGACAAATAAGTTAGTAAGTGCTAACATATACTGCGGTTAGAGATTTCTAACCGCATATTTTAAATCAGCAGTTAGTTATAACTCACTTAATGAGTGAATCTTATTTTGAAAAAAAGGAGTTGATTATGATGCCGTTGACATTTGCCAACATAGGCGAGGAAAACATGGTTAAAAAGGTCGGAGGAAGCCCCGAGGTGCGCGCACATCTGGCGGATCTGGGATTTGTCGCGGGCGGAAGCGTCACGGTAATTTCCACCATGGGCGGCAATCTGATAGTAAATGTCAAGGAATCCCGCGTGGCGATAAGCAAGGAAATGGCAAATAAAATTATGGTCTGAGGAGGCATGTATTTATGAAAACACTGAAAGAAGCAAAGGTGGGCGACACCGTCACGGTAGTCAAGCTGCACGGCGAGGGCGCAGTCAAACGCAGAATCATGGACATGGGCATAACCCGCGGAGTTTCGGTTAATATCCGCAAGGTTGCACCGCTCGGCGATCCTATCGAGGTCACAGTCAGAGGCTATGAGCTGTCAATCCGCAAGGCTGACGCTGAAATGAGTGAGGTGGAGTAATTTTTTTTGAGATACGATTAGTTGCAACTAATCGCTTTCATTTGAAACTGAGTTAGTTTTTGCTAACATAAACTTGAAAGGAAGAAACATTTATGGAGATTAAAATCGCCCTTGCCGGCAACCCGAACTGCGGTAAAACTACCCTTTTCAACGCCCTGACCGGCTCGAATCAGTTTGTCGGCAACTGGCCGGGCGTCACTGTTGAGAAGAAGGAAGGCAAGCTGAAAAAGCACGATAATGTTGTTATTGTGGATCTGCCGGGAATTTATTCTCTCTCGCCCTACACTCTTGAAGAAGTGGTGGCGAGAAATTACCTCATCGGCGAACGCCCCGACGCTGTTTTGAACATCATTGACGGCACCAACCTTGAGAGAAACCTCTATCTCACCACACAGCTCACCGAGCTTGGAATCCCGGTAGTCGTGGCTGTCAACATGATGGACGTTGTTGAGAAAAACGGCGATAAAATCCGAATCGACGAGCTTTCCCGTGAACTCGGCTGCAAGGTTGTGGAAATTTCCGCGCTCAAAGGCACAGGTGTTATGGAAGCGGCGGAGGAAGCTGTCAAGGCGGCTCAGTCCACCAAAACAGTTCCCCAGCACAGCTTTTCGGGTGCTGTTGAGCATGCAATAGCCCACATCGAGGAAGCGGCGGTTCACAATATGCCTGCCGAGCAGCAGCGTTGGTATGCTATAAAGATTTTTGAGCGTGACGAAAAGGTTATCGAGCAGCTTAACCTCGGCAAAGACGTGCTCGCCCACATCGAGGAGGACATAAAGGCGGCTGAGGCTGAACTGGACGACGATGCGGAGAGCATCATCACCAACGAAAGATACATCTACATCGCGTCGATAATCAAGGGCTGCTACAAGAAGCAGAGCGCAGGCAGGCTTTCCACCTCCGATAAAATCGACAGAATCGTCACAAACCGCTGGCTCGCGCTCCCGATTTTCGCACTGGTCATGTTCCTGGTGTATTATGTATCGGTCACAACAGTGGGCACATGGGCAACTGACTGGGCGAATGACGGAGTATTCGGCGACGGCTGGCACATCACAGGCGCGTCAGAATACGAAGCGGCTTGCGAAGAATATATAGTTCCCGGCGCAATCGTTGAGGCATTTGAGGCTGCTGCGGAGGAAAAGGGCATTGACCCCGAAACAGCAGAGCCGGCTGATCTCGCAGACATCACAACTACAGCTTATCTTTATGACGATGAAACAGGCGAAGTCGCTGAGGAAATCGCCGTGGATTACATGGAATACCTCAAGGCAGGCAAAGAGGAAGAACCCGCACCCGAGGATTACGGGATCTGGATTCCCGGTATTCCCGTGCTGGTTGAAAGCGGTCTGGACGCAATCAACTGCGCCGACTGGCTCAAGAGCCTCATTCTTGACGGCATAGTCGGCGGCGTAGGCGCGGTTCTCGGCTTCGTCCCGCAGATGCTGGTTCTCTTCATCTTCCTTGCATTCCTCGAAGGCTGCGGCTACATGGCTCGTATTGCCTTTATCATGGACAGAATCTTCCGCAAATTCGGTCTTTCGGGCAAGTCCTTCATTCCTATGCTCATCGGCACAGGCTGCGGCGTTCCCGGTATTATGGCATCGCGTACTATCGAAAATGAGCGCGACCGCCGCATGACAATTATGACCACGACATTTATTCCCTGCGGCGCAAAGCTCCCGATTATCGCACTCATCGCGGGCGCAATGTTCGGCGGCGCTCCGTGGGTATCGCCCAGCGCGTATTTTGTGGGCATAGCGGCGATTATTCTCTCCGGCATTATGCTCAAAAAGACAAAGATGTTCTCGGGCGATCCCGCTCCGTTCGTCATGGAGCTTCCGGCATACCACCTGCCCACATTCGGCAGCATTCTCCGCTCAATGTGGGAGCGCGGCTGGTCATTTATCAAGAAAGCCGGCACAATTATTCTGTTGTCATCTGTTGTTCTCTGGTTCCTCCAGGGCTTCGGCTTTGAAAACGGCAGCTTCGGAATGGTCGAGGATCTCAACAATTCCATTCTCGCAGTAATCGGCGGCGCAATTGCGTGGATTTTCTCACCTCTCGGCTGGGGCGATTGGCAGGCAGCTGTCGCAACCATTACAGGTCTTATCGCTAAGGAAAATGTCGTGGGAACATTCGGCGTTCTCTATGGCGGCTTTGACGAGGTTGCAGAAAACGGCTGGCAGGTCTGGGAGAACCTCCGCATGAGCTTCACCCAGCTTTCGGCCTATTCATTCCTTGTGTTCAACCTCCTCTGCGCTCCCTGCTTTGCGGCAATCGGCGCAATCAGGCGTGAGATGAATTCCGCTAAGTGGACTTGGTTTGCAATTGCCTATCAGTGCGGCTTTGCATATGCGGTATCGCTCATTATCTATCAGCTCGGCATGCTCTTTACAGGCAGCGGAAATATTGTAGGCTCAATTGCGGCATTCGCCCTGCTCGCATTCTTCGGATTCATGCTCTTCCGCCCCTGCAAGGAGAGCATGAAGCTAAAATAACGGGAGGGATTTATTTATGATTGAATTTTTGGCAGCTAATTCAGGCACTGTTGTCGTTGCCGTGATAATTGCGGCGGTAGTGGCTCTGATTGTGGTGAATATGATCAAGGACAGGAAAAAGGGCAAAAGCTCCTGCGGCTGCGGATGCAGTAATTGTCCCTCAGCGGGAATGTGCCGCAAAAAATGATAGTTTAACATAGAGTACGCAACAATGGGAATCCAAGGGGACTGGTCCTCTTGGCGGGGTCGAGGGGCAGCGCCCTTCGTGGGGTCGTAGGGGCAAAGCCCCTACAAAACCAAAGTGCAAGAAAAACTAGCAATAGGAAACAATGCGAAGCTCGCGGAAAACTAACGAGAAAATCGAAGATTTTCAAGTGGACGTTGCGCAGATAAATTATTATTTATTTTTTCAAAATTTCTGCTTGACAAATTGTTACACATATGTTAAGCTTTACTCGTAATAAGGGAGTAGTCAGCGCGAAAGCGTGACGAGGTCAACATACTGAAACCTTATGTTTCTGGCTTTGTATTAAATGACGAGACTTATCTGCGACAGCAGGTGAGTTTCGTCATTTTTGTTTTTATGCGGATATTTCGGCAATGCAGGCAGGGGGATGTTCGGTAGAGATTGGTCTTTTGCCGCACCTCAATAATGAACGCTTGAACATATAATCAACTATACAAATTTTCCATAATAAACCAATGGTAAATTCGTCAGATAAGTGCATTGACAAAAGAAAATTATGTAATTATAATAAAAAAACAAATGAATGATTGCTCATTTGTTCAATAAAATAAAGTGAATTTTTGGAGTCATGGTTATGGGCGAAAATAAAAAAATCATCTGCTCTTCATGGGCGCAGGTTCGCTTTATAATGTGGTTTCTAAAAAATAAGCTATTTTATTTCCATTAAAATATCAAAAAAATCTCAGGAGGAATTATTTATGTTTTTGGAATTAAACGGAGTAGAAAAGTATTACGGTGAGGGCGACAGCCGCGTGCATGTGCTTCAGGGTATCACAGCGGGCGTCGAAAAGGGAAAGATCTGCGTTATGCTCGGCTCATCGGGCTGCGGCAAGTCCACACTGCTCAATATCATAGGCGGCATTGAAAATGCCGACGGCGGCAGCGTGAGCATCAACGGCGAAAGGCTTGCCGACATGAACGAAAAGAAGCTGTCGCTCTATCGCCGCAATCACCTCGGCTATGTATTCCAGTTCTACAACCTCATCCCGAATCTCACGGTGCGCGAGAATATCGAGGTGGGCGCATATCTCGGCAAGAATACGCTGGATATTGACGAGCTGCTACACACACTCGGTTTGTGGGAGCACAGACACAAGATTCCCAATCAGCTCTCGGGCGGTCAGCAGCAGCGCACATCTATCGGGCGCGCTATAGTCAAGAATCCCGACCTTCTGCTCTGCGACGAGCCGACAGGCGCGCTGGATTACAAAACCTCAAAGGACATATTGCAGCTCATTGAGGAGGTAAATAAAAAATACGGCAACACAATTATTATCGTTACCCACAATGACGCTATCAAGAACATGGCCGATCAGGTGATAAAGCTGCGCGACGGTCAGGTTCGCAGGAATTACATGAACGAGCAAAAGATTGCGGCTATTGACCTTGAGTGGTAATTTGAGCGGATTGAGGTGAAGATGATATGAGCAAAAAGGTAAAAAATCCGATGGGCAAGCGGCTGCCCCGAGAGCTTAGGCATGATTTGGGCAAGTATATCGTGATATTTCTGTTTATCGCGATGACTACAGGCCTTGTTTCGGGATTTTTGGTTGCTAACAGCAGCGTGAGATATGCATACGACGAAAGTTTTGAGAAATACAATGTTGAGGACGGACATTTCACTCTCGCCATGCCCGCGAGCGATGAGCTTATCGAAAAGCTGGAGAAGGAAGACATAACGGTGTATGAAAATTTTTACTCCGACAAGGAAATAGATGGCGGAAACACCGTGCGGGTTTACAAAATTCGTGAGGGCGTCAACCGCGCCGACCTGATGGAGGGCGAGCTGCCAAAAACCTATCAGCAGATTGTAATTGACCGTCTGTATGCCGAAAAAAACGGTATTTCCGTAGGCGATACAATCAAATTGGACGGCAAGAACTACACCGTAAGCGGATTTGTTGCGCTGTCGGATTACAGTGCACTTTTTAAAAACAACACCGACATGATGTTTGACGCAAGCAACTTCTGCGTTGCGCTGGTAATTGCTCAGGAATTTAATTCTTATCCCTACGGAGATGTCAATTACTGCTATGCGTGGACAAACAACGATAAAAATCTGACCGATGATGAAATCAACGACAAGGCCGACGATATAACCGACATACTCGCCGCAAACACAATTATCACCGATTTCGTCAAACAGTCCGACAATCAGGCTATTATGTTTACAGGCGAGGATATGGGCTCGGACAAGATGATGATGATAGTTCTGCTCTTTGTCGTTATGGTGATACTTGCGTTTATATTTGCCGTCACCACGAGCAACACAATCGAGCAGGAATCCGCTGTAATCGGCACTCTGCGCGCCTCCGGTTACACTAAGGGCGAGCTGCTTCGGCATTATATGGCACTGCCGATTATCGTGTCAATGGCGGCGGCTGTTGTGGGAAATATACTGGGCTATACAGTTTTTAAGGATTTTGTCGTGGATATGCTTTATGACAATTATTCACTGACGGCATATCAAACACGTTGGAATCCCGAAGCCTTCCTGCTGACTACGGTTATGCCGCTGGTTATAATGCTTGCGGTAAACGGCTTTGTGCTTATTCGCAGGCTGTCGCTCTCTCCGCTGAAATTCCTGCGCCGAGACCTCAGCCGCAAGGCTAAGAAAAAGGCGGTAAGGCTTCCGAATATCCCCTTTATTTCGCGTTTCCGCCTGAGAGTCATATTCCAGAACATGCCGTCATACATCACCCTGTTTATCGGAATATTGCTTGCAAATATCCTGCTGCTTTTCGGCATGATGATGACCCCTCTGCTCGACAATTTCAAGGTTACGGTGCTTGACAGCAAGATTGCGGGTTATCAGTATATCCTCAAAGCCCCCGTTTCAACAAGCGACTCAGACGCGGAGAAATACTGCGTCACATCGCTCAATGACAAGCCGTCAGATGAGGAAATCACGGTTTACGGTATATCCGGGCACAGCGAATATCTCACCGAATTGGAGCTTCCGGACAAGGCAGATGAGGTTATCGTCTCTGAGGGTTATCTCGAAAAATACGGATATTTGATTGGCGACACCGTGACCCTCAAGGACAAATACAGCGGGGATGAATATGAATTCAGAATTGCCGACAGCTTCAATTATCCCGCCGCGCTGGCTGTGTTTATGAGTGATGACAGTTTCAAAGACGTATTTGACAAGGATGACGATTACTTTACGGGATATTTTTCGGATAAAAAGCTGACCGACATAGATAATATGTATATAGCTTCTACAATTACCGAGCATGATTTGGTGGCAGTTGCAAATCAGCTGACCGATTCATTTGGCTCTATGCTGGGTATTGTCAATGTTTTCTCGGTTCTGCTCTATATGCTGATAGTTTACATGCTGTCCAAGCTGGTGCTGGAAAAGAATGCGGCGTCCATTTCAATGGTAAAGATTCTCGGCTACAACAGCGGCGAGATAGGCAAGCTTTATATCACCTCGACCGCGTGGGTTGTTGTGATTGCCCTGTTAATAAGTCTGCCCGTGTCGTATTATGCGATGAAATGGCTCTATTCGATATTCATGATGAGAATGACCGGCTGGCTGACGTATTATGTTGAACCGATAATTTTTGTCCGGATGTTTGTGATAGGTGTGGTTTCATACTTCTTCATCAGCCTGCTTCATTACAGAAAGATAAAGAAAATCCCAATGGAAAAGGCACTCAAGAATGTAGAGTGATAAATCATAATTTATCTGCGTGACGTCCACTCGCAAATCTTCGATTTTCTCGTTAGTTTTTTAGGGGCTTCGCATTGTTTTCCTATTGCAAGTTTTTCTTGCACTTCAGCTTTGTGGTGGCTTTGCCCCCACGCCCCCACGAAGGGCGCTGCCCCTCGACCCCGCCAAGAGGACCAGTCCCCTTGGATTCCCGGCGTTGCGTACT
>JAQXFQ010000177.1 GCA_029005175.1 Bacillota bacterium | reverse complement strand
ACTGTCAACCGTGAAAATGTCACATGGAAATCATCAAATGAAGAAATTGCTACAGTTGACCGGAACGGAGTAGTCAAGGGAATAAAGGTCGGCGAATGTGTTGTCAGCGCAGAGGATGAAGAGGGCAATGTCTCTGAGTGCGCAATTAATGTAAAAAAGGTGTGTTATCTTACATTTGACGACGGTCCGAACGCAATTACCCCAAATATTGTGGATACATTGGTAAAGTACGGAGCGAAAGCAACATTTTTTGCAGGTTACAAAAAAGATTACCTGCATTATACCAAATATATTCAGGACAATGGCTCATTAGTCGGTATGCACACTTATACCCATCAGTACGGTGTTTGTTATAAGACTATGTATTCATATTATCAGGGTCTGGATACACTGGGTAAAGCCATAAAATCCTATATCGGTACAACTCCGAATATAATTCGTTTCCCCGGCGGCACAAATAACTGTGTGAGCAATGCCCTGACAATGAAAAGAATCTCTGTGGGAGCTGCTGATATGGGATACAAGGTATTTGACTGGACGGGTTCGTCAGGCGATGCTGTAGCGGGATATGCAAGCAAATCCTATTCTATACAGCAAGTCAAAAAAACATGTACACAGGATGAAGAGGTTATTCTTTTTCATGAAAAGGCATTTAATATTCCTGCGTTGGAAACTATCCTCCCTTATCTCACAAGTAAAGGATATATTTTTGAGACGCTCGATAAATGCCCTGTGCAATATACTTTTAAACCGAGATATACGCATACGACTCCGTCTACTGCTGTTGCAATAAAAAACGATTCTGTATCGGTGTATGAGGATAAAACCGTGTTGCTTTCAGCCGGTATGACCCCATCCAACAGCACGGATTATATCAGATGGTCAAGCTCTGACAGCTCGGTAGCTCAAGTTTCAATTGACGGTACAGTTACAGGCATCAAAAAAGGAACTGCTGTAATAACTGCGCTTACATCATCCGGAAAAATTGATACATGCGTTGTTACAGTGAAAATTCCGGCAAGAACCGTTACTTTGAGCGAAAGAACTTATTACCTTGAAACAAAGGGGAATTTTGTGCTTTCGGCAGAGCTTTCTCCCTCAGACGCTGAGGACACTGTAAAGTGGACCACATCAAACCGTAAAATTGCTACGGTTGACAGCAACGGCAATGTAACTGCATTAAAGTGTGGCAGCGTCATTATTACCGCAACAGCCGGCAGCGGTGTTAAGTCGTCCTGCACTGTTTATGTTATCAATCCAACAACAAGTGTCCAGATAAAAAATGCAGCAGATATTTATCTCGGCAAGACGCGCAGGCTTACGGCAAAGCTCAGCAGAAATGCTTATGATCCGATAACATGGACATCTGATAATCCCTCGATTGCCACAGTTAGCTCAAACGGTACAGTAACCGGCGTATCGCCGGGGCGTGTAACAATTACAGCATCTTCGCATTCGGGTAAATCCGACTCAGTGACAATATATGTGCGTACCAAAGCGAATAAAATAGGTCTTGATACGACTGTCAAAAAGATTCTTATCGGCGAATCTTTCACCTTGAATTTCAATATAATTGAGCCTGAAAGCTGCAATGATTCAATCAAGTGGAAAGCATCCACCGGCAGGTATTCAGACATGAATGTTTCAGAGGATGGAAGAAGTGCCGAAATAACCGGCATAAATAAGGGCACGTACACAGTAACAGTATCGACCGGCAGCGGTAAATATGTAAAATGCAGGGTTACAGTAGTAATGCCTACCGAAAGCCTTAAAATCAATAAGCAGACGGCTTCAATATATATCGGTAAAAAGCTGTACCTAAATGCCTATCCTGCTACAAGAGGCTCAAATGATTATGTTGAAACATGGAGTAGTTCAGATACCTCAGTTGCAACAGTAAACTCAAAAGGTGTTGTGACAGCAGTTTCTAAGGGTACAGCCACCATTACAGCAACTTCATTCAGCGGTAAAACGGTGTCTTGTCAAGTCTTGGTGCGTCAACTCGCTAAAAGTATAAGTCTGTCGCAGACATCATTGACAGCAAGCAAGGAAGATGTGATAGTGCTGAACGCTTCAATTACTTCTCCTGAGAATTGCAACGATACAGTAAAATGGTCAACCTCCTCCAAGAGCAGAGCGGTTATTCTTAAGTCTGATGAAAACTCAGCCGAAATAAAAGTAGTTGGTAAGGGTACAGTGTATATCACTGTTAAAACAGGCAGCGGCAAGTCTGCAAAGTGCCGTATAGTTTGCAAATGATTTTGCGGTAACAATAAATTAACAAAAACAGGCAGCAACTTACTTTGTTGACTGCCTGTTTTTTGTTAATCTTGAAAAAAATTGTAATAAATTCATAATAAAAAGCATAATTTTTTTATGTTGAGGACTCAATAAATTTGTTGAATGTTCTTTAAGTTATCACAATAGTGTGATATAATAAACACAAATTTAAATTTGGGTTGGTGTTTTTGTTGAGTAATTATGTGATTATTACAGATTCTACTTCTGACATTTCGCAAAAGCTGGCAGATGAATTAAATGTGTCAGTTCTTCCTCTGTATTTTGAAATGGACGGATTGGTTTATCGGAACTTTGCTGATGAGCGCGAAATGACTGCAAGCGAATTTTATGATAATATTCGCAAAGGTAAAACTTCTAAAACGTCTCAAATCAATGTAAGTGACTTTTGTGAATATTTCTCCGAATATCTTGATAAAGGATTGGATATTTTATATTTCGCGTTTTCTTCAGGCTTGAGCGGCACATATAACGCATCATGCATAGCTATTGATGAGCTAAAGGGAAAATATCCGGATCGCAAAATAATTTCAATTGACACTCTCTGCGCCTCTATGGGCGAGGGTCTTCTTTTGTACTATGCCGCACAAAAGAAAAAGAGCGGTATGGAAATGGAAGAGCTTGCCCGGTGGGTTGAGGATAATAAGCTTAATGTCTGCCACTGGTTCACAGTTGATGATTTGAACTACCTCAAGCGTGGCGGCAGAATTTCTGCGGCCACGGCGATAGTAGGTACTGCGCTTCAGATTAAGCCGCTGATGCATGTTGACAATGAAGGACACCTGATCAATGTTTCTAAAGTGCGCGGACGTAAGGCTTCACTGAATGCGATGGTTGACAAAATGTCCGAAACATATTATGAAGAATATGATACAGTGATGATTTCTCAGGGTGACTGTCTCGATGATGCGGAATATGTCGCTTCGTTGATTAAAAAGCGTTTCAAATCGGTCAAAGATGTAATTATCGGCAATGTAGGACCTGTAGTTGGTTCACATACGGGACCGGGAGTCGTTGCGTTGTTCTTCATCGGTAAAAATAGATAAGATATAAAAAAATCAAAAATCTGTAATCAATAAAGAGTTACAGATTTTTGATTTTTTATTTAGCGTTTCCTTAGCGCTGTGCTTGATATGTTAAGCAACATAAGCTCTACAGAGTTTTTCTATTAATTTTTAGATTTTCCATAAAGCGTTTGATGGAGAATTTCGGAATTTTTTTTGAAATCTACCGCATTCAGATTGGTATAAGTGCCCTTTACGGGAATGGTCATCTGTTGCACATCATTTTTTAGCGTGAATGAGAGATCGAGCAGGAGCTTTGCCATTTCAGAGGCTGGAATGTTTGTGCGCACTAATGGCAATATATCGTTGGCCATGTCCATAATTTTTATGTAAGAAGCGTCCTGCATTTTCTCCTTGACTGCCACCAAAACCTTACGCTGTCGTTCAATGCGTCTGAAATCGCTGTCTATCCATCGCAGACGGGCATACAGCAAAGCTTCGCTGCCGTTTAAGTGATTAGTTCCGACATTTAGCTTGCGGTTGATAACCTGACCTTGATGTTTTTCGGTATTCAGTCCGATAACCTCTTCGGCAGAAAGCTCAATATCAACCCCGCCGAGCTTGTCGATTATCTTTGTAAATGTATTGAAGTTCACACGAACATATCGGTCAATGTCAATGTCGAAGGTTCTTTGTACTGTGTCCAGCAGCAAACCGGCGCCGCCGTATTTGAATACATGCGTTAGCAGAGTACTGGAATATTGATTGCCCGATTTACGATACAATACATTCATTCCGCGTTCGAGCGAAACCAGACTTACTGTGTGTGTACGGTTGTTCACCGACATAATCATCATACAATCCGAGCGGGCGTTATCTGAAAATGTTGCAGTTCGCTCGTCTGTGCCGATAAGCAAAATATTTGTAACGTAGGAGGCCGACATTAAGTCGGTGTTGTCATCGTAAAGCTGAGTGGTCTCTGCGTCATAATCAAGCTTGCTGTAGTAGTATAAGAATAAGCCGAACGTGCCGACTGTTAATATGGAAAATACAAGCAGCAGCGAAGTGAAAACAAAAAACCAATTGCTGTGGCTGCGTTTTTTTGTCCTTGCAGGTACATCCTGATGAATGTTTTTAGATCCTTTAGGGTTAGACGGATTATCGCATTTATTTGCATATTCAAATAAATCTATCTGTTCACTTGATTCTGTTTCGTCCGGCACCTGTTCAATATCGAATTTTTCGTTTCTTTCGGCTATTTCAAAGAGGTTTATTTCTTCCTCAGTGTCACTTTCATAGTCAAAATCAAAATCCGGCTCCAAATCTTTCAATTGAAACATCTCCGTATCAAATGGAATATACCCTCATTATAATTGTTTAATTTTACTATTTCAACATTATAAAAATAATTCTACAAAATATAAATTACTTTATCATTTAACTGAATAAATATCATGTATTTGTGAACGCAGCGTTTCCCGGATATTCAATTTTTCCTGAGTCGGAGAGCATATCAATCAGTGTGTACATCATAAGGCCTGCAAAAATATCTCGTTTAGCCTGCTGTAATCCTGTCGCCGAACCTCGGGCATTTCGGCGACAGCTGCGCGCAAGTTCTGAATTTCACGGTCGATGTATTCATTCAGAGCATCTATGCGGGGGATCATCTCAATTTCCGGGAGGTTGATCTTTTTATCCAGCAGCTCGCTGACCACAGGCTTTAAGCCGTCCTCAAGCTCGGCGGCAGCCAGTTCTGTAAAAATCATGGGAGGCGGCGAATTTTTGTCGAGAATCCATTTGCAGGCGAGAATGGGGCGGAGAACGTAAAAATATTTTTTTAGCTTTACCTGTGCGAGCTGCAAAAATTCCCGGTTGTTTCGTGCCGCCATATGAAGGTAATGATACACACCTGATTTCGCCAGAAAATAATCATTTATCACCGGCATGAGCCGCTGCCAATCGTCCGAATCTTTGTAAACGATGGGGGAGCGTGACCACTCAAACAGTGTGGGATTGGAGGAATGCAGCAGACGCAGAGTTTTTTGAAAGTCCCAGCCGTTTATGTCCAGTGTCTCGTCAAGCTGCCATTCGATTACATCCCGTTTGCGCTCCAGCTTGAGATAATGTTCGGTGGGGCGAACATAAATAAACCGCACATCGTAGTCGCTGTCGGGGGAAGAAAATCCCCACGCACGACTGCCCGACTCCACCGCAAATATAATTTTGATACTCTCTTGCTTTTCAATTTCCGTCAATGTTTGTCTTATTATATCGTTCATTTTCAATGAATTTTTCATGGGGATTTTCTCCTTTCGCAAATTTTTACATACCCGCCTTGAAGTTGTATTTAGGCTTTATTGTGCTGATAATTTCAGCAGTGGGTTCAATGTTATCAACGATGTCGTTCATAGATTTGTATGCCATTGGGCATTCGTCCAGCGTGCCTTCTCCGACTGAGGTGGTAAAAATGCCGTCCATAGCTGCGCTGAATTCTTCCACCGTAAATTTTTCCCTTGCAGTATGTCGCTTGAACAATCTTTCTGTGCCTTTGCGGACGATTCCGCTCTCGAGGTAAAGCCTATAACGCAGCCCTTTCCCGAATGAGCGTCTGGCATTACCCTGATTCGGCAGCCCTCGGTAAACGGCTGATTGCAGAGTGTTTGTATCTGTTCAATTGCATTTTCATCCACTACATCAGTGAATATTTTAGCGGAGGAAAATGATCCTGTGATTTCTTTCATTTATTTCATGCTATTCCTTTCCTGTGATTATTTTTGTAAGCTGTGAGATAATATCTCCATTATTGCTGACATTTATGTTTCCTACGTTCTCGCATATTCTTTCCAAATACTCAAGTTCCTTGAGCTTATAGAGCGTTGTGTTTTCGTCCATCAGTTTAGCCGTGTTCAACAGCGAACGGGTGGAGGCGACCTCCTCTCGGCGCGTTATTACATTAGCCTGAGCACGCTTCTGCGCCACCAGCACTGTGTTCATAATCTCTCGTATCTCTCCGGGAAGAATTATATCTTTAATGCCCGCCTCGGTGATCTCAACAAAGATTTCCTCACCCTTTCTGCGGAGAGAATCCAGCAAAAATTCTGAGAATTTCTCCTTGTTATCCAGAATTTCATCGAGTGTGTATCTGCCGACGTACTCGCGCATGGCAAGCTGTGCGGCAACGTGGAGCTGTTCCTCGTAATCCTCAACATCGCTGACGACGCGTATGCAGTCCTTGATTCGGCAGCCGCATACGCAGCTTATCCTCAGCGAGACCTTGTCGGATGTGAGAATTTCCTGCCCCGTTATGCTGATTTGTTTCAGGCGGGTGTCGAGAGTATGTATTCTCACATTGACATTGTTGCGCCAGAAGAAGTATCTTCCCGAATCGAGCAGCCTGATGAATTTGTTGTCGTAATACAGCAGCCCCTTCTGAAATTCGCCGATGTCGTAGAAGGTATAAACCGCAGTGGGCATTTTCATCAAAATCTGCACCGGGATGTCATCGGGCACTTCGGGAGAGGTGATGTCGATTATTTTAAATGAGTGCTGATTGTCGATATTCCAGAATGCATACTTGCCACGGCGCAGGCATTCGGCGAAAATACCGTCGGTGAAGCGGAGAGCGATTTGGCCGTCTTCGACTTCAATGCTCTGTGTACATGCCGCAATTTCCTCATTTTTCAGCAGTGTTTCAAGTGTGCAGTTTTCGGAGTGAACAGGTTCGGTTATTGAAAGAATTTCAATCTGACTGTCGCCGAAAGTATAATGCTTACCGGCTCCGAGCAATTTGACCAGCCTGCCGTTCTTGAAGAGCAAGCCGCGCTGATTTTCGTTGATTATGGTTTTCATATGTAAATTTCCTCCTTGGAATGATAAAATGCGTCGGCAGTTATCCTGCGCACTGTATGCGGCAACAGAGTTGAGCAATTCAAGGCATCGGACGGGAGAAAATCCTTCGGTCGATTTTCTTTGGTGAGATGCGTCGCATTGCGGTATCCCTCTGTCGGCAGAGCAAACAGCGCGCTTCACATTGAATTTTCGGAGAGATAAATCACTCGTCGAATTCGCGTGAGCGGATAGCTTGCCTTTTGTTGTAAAAATAGCCAATGTGACAGATTGGTGAACCTTGAAAGGGTTCTGAGTGCGGGAGTCGAACCCGCCCACTAAAAAAGTGTGCCGTACCGTTTTACCATGCGGGAGTCGAACCCGCTCGCTCCGGTGTGAGCTTTACCAAATTTGAAGGATTTGAACCTGCAAATAAAGGGCAACCGCCGTTCTGGCATACGCTTTGGGAAGCCCTGCGCACCGCTGTGCAAATCATTTCTGAATCATGCACCCGCTTGAACGACCTTGCGAGTGATATTATATCGGAAGAATATGGAAGAAGCACGGAAAAAAAGTTGCGAACTCGATTAATTTCTATCGAGTTCGCAACTTTTTTGGCGAATCAGGCGTTCCTTTATTAAATTTTTGAAGTCATCAGGCTCAACGACCTTTACCAACGGTCCGAACGAAAGTACACGGATTACCAGCTCGGTTATATCCATCGGCGAGTATTTTATTTTCAACCTGTATTTTCTGCTGTCCATACGTTCAGCCTGTTTTTCAAAGTGAGCGAAATGCATCATCACACGTTCCAAGGCGTTGCGCTCGTCGATAAGCTCCAGCACAACATAATTATCGTGAAGTACGAATTGATTTTTGAATTTGCAGCCGTGCTTTTCAAGCAGCATGCATTTTTCAATTCGCGCTATGTTGATAACACCGCACTCGCGTTTGCTGTAGACGATAAGGCGGAATTTATCGTCCTTCTCAGAATATTCAATTCCCTGCGGAATCAAAATTTTATCCATAGGTACACCGCGCCGCGTTGTGTAGGAAACATTAATTTTTCTCCCCTCATTTATTGCCCTGAGCACTGTGTGAAAGGTTTCAATGTAATGCTCATCGTCGTACGGGTCGCCGTCGCCGTATTTGTCGAACACAACATAATCATCGGCAGTGAACAGCGGATCGACATTTTCTAAGCCTTTGTCTGTCACACCGAACAATTTTATACGCGGGTCAAGGCTGATAGCTTTGAGCCAGCGTTTTTGCAAATTGGTAAGAGGCATGGAGGGCGTATGTTTGAGCGGGGTAGTAAAATCATCGTTCAGAAGCTGCCATTTCTGCTCCCTCAATGCGGGAATTATGGTGAGTACACTCTCGGCAAAGGCGTTTTCGCGTACGATTTTATCCACCATATCTTCTGTCAGATTTCCTTGAACAGCCTGCTGTAATATTTTGGCTACAGTGTTGTAATAGCATCCGTATATTTCATTGAATATCACTGCAATCACCCCCCATTCTCGTCGCATATGCCGTACATTTGGTACATTAATTTTATGTCGTGTTTAAATCTGCGCTCCAAAGCCTCATCGGACATACTAAGCGATGTAATGCGGCATATGAAAGTGCGCACCCACGGAATCATCTCGCTGAGGTCATACACATCCGCACTGAATTTGCAGGTGTGTTCGTCTGTTATCTCTACAGTGCCGCAGCGTTTTTCGCGCTCCAGCCGCTGAAATATATGCTTTTCGCGATCGCCGACGTACAGAGTGAACTCAATATGCTGAAGTCCGTTTTTACGCTTGTCGCAATTGATACCCCACATGTGTCTGCGGTATTGCTCAAGTCTGCCGCGCAGCTCATCAAAATTCGGTGCGTCACACATGTCTGTCACACTGCTTATAAAATCCAGCCTGTATGATTTTATCGCATGCATTCTTAGCGAATAGGCAATCAGATAATTGCGTCCGTTTTGAGTACCGAAGAATATTTTCAGCGGGATAACGTCGAGAAGAGTATTTTCATTTCTGTGGCGGTTGTAGACCGTAATTCGCACGGTGCGTTTTTTGTGCATTGCCTCAAAAAGCTGATATAGGATTTCGTTGTCCAGCGCGTTCGTTATATAGTGGTGTTTGAATGAAAAATATCCGTGACCGCCGTTCAGCTTGTCAAGCAGACAGCTTCCCACAACACCCAATATCCCGGCTTCCGAGAAAAAGTCAACTGCGTCAGTCCACGCGGAAATGTCAATGTCCGGCGAGCGGGAATAATACATTTTCTGCCCCACCTTCTGAGCGTTTATCAAACCCAGCCCGGCATATTCTTTCAGCTTTTTGCGGAGTGTAGATTCGTCGAACATCATAGGCTTATGAAAATGTAAAAGATATTCTGCGTCTATTTTTTCACTCATTTCATTTAACGTAAGCGAAATCTCAGGCGAATGTAAAATATCCATAATTATGAAATGCAGTGTGATGTCGCCATCTGTAAAACTTTTGGATTTAAAGGCTTTATAAAGGGGATTGCGGCGGCAGTTTCGGCTGTCGATGGATATAAAAACATTTTTGCCCGACGGCGTGTTGCGAAAGCCCATATAATCATTCAGATAGCTTTCAATGCGGCGACGCTCGTTGTCGTAGGAACGTGCGCTCCTACCGTCAAATTCATCGCGGCTCTTGAAGCCGTATATATAAAAGTCTCTCATGTAACTGCGTACACGGATAAAATTTTTTATAAGCTCAGAATATGCCAAAAATAAATTCTCCTTCATGAATATTTCCTTAATTATAACACATTTTTTGTGTTTTGTAACACAGTCTGTTTAAATATATTTTGCAAATTTGACAATTTTTTCTTGCAGATAATAATTATCAATCACATGATGAATACTTGCAAAAACATAAATGATATGATACAATAAGCATACATAAATGTTGTACAAGTGATGTAAATAAAAACTTCATTTCATTAAATAATATTTCTTGCAGAAACCTGCAAAAAAATTTTTCCGGTAAAGGATTGGTAACATTGAAGAAATCCGAGTTAAAAGATGCAATTATAAAGGCTAAAAAGGAAACGGGCACATTAATTCTGGCTCATACATATCAGGACCCCGATATTATTGATATAGCCGACATCACGGGCGACAGCTTTGCCCTTTCCAAGGCGGCAGCCAATATCAGTGATAAGAAGCGTGTTTTGTTGTGCGGTGTGCGATTTATGGCTGATACCGTAAAAATTCTCTCTCCCGAAAAAGAGGTTATATTATCTCACAAAAACGCCACATGCCCTATGGCGGAGCAGATCGCTCCCGAAAGAGTGAGACAATTCCGTGAGGAAAATCCTGATGTGTGCGTGTGTGCCTACATCAACACCAGCACCGAGCTTAAAGCAGAGTGCGATGTGTGCGTTACATCTTCAACCGCTGTCAAAATCGTGTCATCGCTGCCATCAGACAAGGTGCTGTTTATTCCTGACCAAAACCTCGGCAGTTATGTAAGTCAATTTGTTCCCAATAAGGAAATCATACTTTGGGACGGCTGCTGCCCGACGCACCACAGCGTATCGGTCAAGGACGTGCAGGAGGCCAAAGCAAAGCACCCGAACGCAAAAATTGCAGTTCACCCGGAGTGCCGCAAAGAGGTTGTAGAGTTGTGCGACTTTGTCGGCTCTACCTCCGAAATCATAACATTCTGCAAAAGCTGCGATGATGATGTCATAATCGCCACCGAGCGCGGTGTCTGCGACAAGCTCAGCCGTGACTATCCCGAGAGAGGATTTTATCAGCTTGCCCTCAATAAACTTACATGCCCAAACATGAAAATGACTACGCTGGAAAACGCTTACAAGGCACTTATCGGTGAATTCGGCGATGTGATTGAAATTGAAGAGGAACTGCGCCTGAAGGCAAAGAGAAGCATTGACAACATGCTTAAATACGGCGGTTGATTTTATATCCAAAAATAGATTTTAACGGGCTTGTGAAAGTAATTATAAGCCGTAAAATACAGAGATTTTCTGAAAATCTCAATGCAAGGAAGGTCATATTTATGAAAAAAAATTATGACGTAGTTATAGTAGGTTCAGGTGTTTCCGGACTGTATGCAGCTTTGCAGTTCGGCAGTGACATAAGCGTCTTGGTTATAAGCAAGAGAGAACTGTCACTTTCCAATAGCTCGCTGGCTCAAGGCGGCGTGGCGGCTGTTATTGACAAAACCAACGATGATTACAAGCTGCATATAGCAGACACGCTCATTGCGGGCGGATATAAAAATGATCTGTCTGCGCTCGAGGTGCTTGTCACAGAGGGACCGTCCGATGTACTCAGGCTCAGAGAACTGGGTGTGAATTTTGACAGCGACAGCGACGGCAATCTTCAGATGACGCTGGAGGGCGGTCACAGCCGCCACCGAATAGCGCACCACAAGGATTCCACAGGCCGAGAAATAGTTGAGACGCTTCTTGAACAGGTCGGGGCAAAGGAAAATGTCGATTTGCTTTCCGAAACGATGCTCTGCTCTCTTGAAAAGGACAGCGGCGGAGGATTCTGGCTGGGCATAATGAACGACGACGGCATTCACGCCGTATTCGCACCGTATGTTATTCTTGCCTCGGGCGGTATAGGACGAGTGTTTAAATACACCACAAATTCCGCAATTGCCACAGGCGACGGTATAACTATGGCATACGCGTTGGGTGCAAAAATCAAGAATTTGTCCTACATACAATTCCACCCCACAGGCTTTGCACCCAAGGACGCAACCCGCGAAAGATTCTTGATTTCCGAAGCGGTGCGCGGTGAGGGCGCGGTTCTGAGAAATGCCGACGGCGAGCGTTTTGTGGAAAAATACGACTACCGCGGAGAGCTTGCTCCCCGAGATGTCGTTTCGCGTATTATAATGCAGGAACGTGAACGTCAGGGCAGAGACGAATTTTATCTTGATATAACTCACAAGGATCCCGATTTTATACGCGGCAGATTTCCGATGATATATGAAAAGTGCCTTGAAGAGGGTATCGACATGACCAAAGACTGGATTCCGATTTATCCCACCCAGCATTACCTTATGGGCGGCATAAATGTCGATACCAAGGCGAGAACCTCTATACCCGGGCTTTATGCGGTGGGTGAATGCTCACACACCGGCATTCACGGCAAGAATCGCCTTGCAAGCAACTCCCTGCTGGAAGCACTTGTATTCTCACGCAGGGCGGCAACAGATATAATATTGAATCTCTGTGTCAACGGCAGCACCGAGCCTAAGGATAAGCCGAATATGCCCAGTCTTATCGGCAAGCCGCTCAGAACAGGCATACGCACCCGTATTCGCGATATTTTGCAGGAAGCGCACTTTGTCACACTCAATATAGAAAAGGCCAAGAGCAGCATCCCTGAAATTCAGGAGCTTCTCAAGGAGGTTTACGACCCCGAGCTTGCCATGAGCAAGGATTTGATTGAAGCTCGCAGCGCGGTCACAGTGGCATATATAGTGCTGAGCGAGGACATTGAAAATGCGAAGAACAATCAATAACTAAAATTCATATTAACGGAGAAAATATTTATGGTTACAGATTTTTATATGGATGAAATAATCCGAACCGCGATTAAAGAGGATATAAATTATATAGATACCACAGCCGATCTGGTTATTCCTCAGGCTCAGAGGGGCAATGCCTATTTCGTGGCAAAGGCGTCCGGCGTTCTTTGCGGAATAGATGCGGCAATGAAGGTTTTTGAAATGCTCGACAGATCCTTTGCCTGCAAGCTTTATTTCCATGACGGCGATAAGATTAACGAAGGCGATATTATCTGTGAGTTTACGGGTAATATGAGAGCCATGCTGAAAGGTGAAAGAACTGCGCTCAACCTTATTCAGCATATGTCGGGAATCGCCACCGAAACCGCAAGATGCGTGGAAATCGTAAAGGGCACGAACGCGTCCATAACTGATACACGCAAGACGCTCCCGGGTCTGCGCGCGCTCCAAAAGTATGCTGTAACTGTGGGCGGCGGCAAGAATCACCGCTACAATCTCAGCGACGGCGCGATGCTCAAGGACAATCACATTGACGCATGCGGCGGCATTACGGGTGCTGTTGAAACTCTGCGCGCAAAGTTGGGGCATATGGTAAAGGTTGAGGTCGAAACCCGCAATCTTGACGAGGTAAAAGAAGCCTTGGCGGCCGGCGCGGATATTATTATGCTGGACAATATGGACTGCGCCACAATGAAAGGGGCTGTTGAAATCGTTGGCGGTAAGGCTTTGCTTGAAGCCTCCGGTGGAATAACGCATGACACTTTGCGCGAAGTAGCGGAAACAGGTGTGGATATAATTTCAATAGGCGCACTCACACATTCTGTTAAAGCCTTTGATATTTCGATGAAAATATCATAAAATATACGCCTTAGAGTAACATGAAACCGCCGGCGGCTATGCTGTCAGCGATTCCGTTAGCATTTTATATTGGGGGATTGGTTAATGAGATCAGCAAAATCCGGTGTTAAAAAGCAGGAGGCCGCCGAAATAGGCGCACGTCTCAAAAAAATAAGAAAAGAATCGGGGCTTTCTCTCACGGAAATTGCGGAAAGGTTGAACCGTGAGTACGGAGCCAGCACAAACAAAGGGATGATTTCAAAATACGAAAACGGTATACACGAGCCATCCGCCAGCACAATTTTTTGTCTTGGACGCATATTAGGGGTGTCAAGTGATTACATTCTAGGCAAATCCGAAGAAAAATCTCCCGAGCAGCCTCAGCAGGGGACAGATGTGACCGGACACGCCATAAAGGTTTTTACCCGATACAATCCCGCTGACGGCGGTGATCTGGACGAAACGGCATTTGAGATTGTTCCGAAGTCATGGATGGTTGGCGGCAGAGATTTTTTCGGCATCAGAATTCAGGGCGGGCGATTTGCCCCAAGATACTATGACGGAGATATTGTTATATTTGAACGCCGCAGCAAGACAAATCGCGATCAGATAGGGCTTGTCAGCGTTGGAGATGAGGACGCTTTCATTTGCCTGATTGTCAAAAAGCGTGACGGAAAATGGATAAAACCGCTTGATCCCGCCTATAGTGATAAGTTCTATACCACAGAGGAAATATCCGCAATTCCTGTAAAAATCCTGGGTGCAGCCGTGCAAATCAGAAGAATGGAATACGACTTTCTCAACAAATAAAAAAATAAACCGATTCTGAAAAAATCAGCTCTGCTTGAATACTCAGAGCTGATTTTATTTTTTGACCAGTCGGATAATTACTGTTACGAGCAGCCAAAGCGACATGCCAAGCAGTGTGAAATTGTATTTGGTGCGGAATAAAATGTATACTCCGACAAACGCAAGCGCGGTGAGAATGATAACTGATACAACAGTGACCGCGATTTCGGCTTTTTTTGAGCCAATAAACCAACTCAAAGCCAGCTTCAGTATGCCGCCGCCGTCGAATGACTCAACCGGCAGCAGATTCATAGTACCAAGGACGAAATTCATTGCCGCAAGCCGAGGAGATAATCTGAAAAGACACGCTGCGAGAATCAAATTTACGACGCTTCCCGCAGCGAGGACGACCACTCTGCCTCGGGCAAATTCCGCCATGGAGTTATTCTGAATTTTAAGACCGAACGGCGTTATGCTTATTTCCTTTGGATGCTGATGAGGTATAATCAGCATCGCCGCAAGATGTCCTGATTCGTGCATCAATGCTGAAATAATGCCGCCCAGCATCATACCGCTGCGGTCAAACATCGCCAAAACTACAGCCGAAGCGAAAAAGTAAAAATTAATGCTTACCTTGCAGCCCTTTAAAATAAAATTCAATTGTAAATTCCGCCAATCACCCATTCCGGGTCATATCTTTGATTATTTTTTCTGAATTCGAGGTGGAGATGAGGTCCTGTTGAATTTCCTGTAGAGCCGACCAGCGCAATTACTTGTCCTTTATTCACCGTTTCTCCTGCCTTGACCTTTAGCTTTGAACAGTGAGCGTAAAGCGTGCGAATTCCGTTGGAATGCTCAATAACTACAAAATATCCATATCCGCTGTCGTATGCCGCGCGAACTACACGACCGCCGAGCATTGCGTAAATATTTGACCCCTGAGCCGCTCCGAGATCTATTCCCGTGTGAAAAACGTAACGTCCTGTCACGGGATTCACACGGTAGTCAAACAGCGATGTCACTCTGGCAGAGTCCAGCGGTTTACAGAAATCTGAGCCGAAATCTATTTTGTCCAAACGAACGTTGGTCGGAATGTCAAGCTCGCCGTCATAGGATGCTGATACACCCGAATCAATTTCCTCGCCGTCTAAAAAAACATCTGTCAGGTCGTCATCCACAGTCAACGGCTGGTCGGCGTTAATCGTGTAGCCGATGTCTGAATGGTTGCTGTTGCTGACAGCAAATACGCTTTGCAGCGCGTCGGGCTGCGGCTGTATGGCGGAATACATAATCAATGCGGCTGCAATCGCTGAAAATACTGCAATTGATTTTTTTGAAAGTATTTTAAGGCCTCGTTTTGTTTCGTTGCTTTTAAACTTCCTGCATATGATTTTCAATTCATACACCTCCGTGAGATTTGTCCTTTGGTAATAAATTGTATGCGTAAGGGTTATTTTAAATTACAAAATTTTTGAATTTTATGAAAGGTGGTTTTTATTAATGGAACCTAAAAAATATATTGTGGAGAAAATAGAGGGTGAATATGCCGTGCTGAAAAATGTTGACGGGGAAGGGGAGATGTTTGTTGCAATGGCGCTGCTTCCGGCTGAAACAGATATTGGCACAGCTTTAGTTTATGAAATGTTTCAGTACCGAATTGATGATTGAATACTAAAAAGACGCGTTTCCTCATTTAAAATTCAGGTGAGTGAAACGCGTCTTTTATTTCAAAAAATATATAATAATTATCACACATGCTACATATTAATTTTTACCAAATGATTTGAACAGGCTTTAGAATTCTTTGCCTATAAAATCGCTCGATATTAATATTGTATCATATGAAACACTGAAAAGGAGCTTAATTTTTGCTTGATTTGTAATAAGCTTACATATATTTTCAACAATAAAGACTAAAAATCGACAATGATGAAAAAGTTAAGTTAAAATGGTAAAATCAACAAATAAATATAGACAAATATTTTCAAAAATGGTATAATTCATATATCAGTGAATACATATATTTTAAAAAAATGCAACAATCAGATAAAAAAATATATATTATAACTCACGTGCCTGTGACTTAATGCCTGTTTTTTTGATTGCTGCGTGTGTTTAAAATGTTTGTGCAATATAATGACACGTATTCTTTGAGGTTGTGTCACCGCAGCAAAATTGTGCTTTGCGTCGGTGACGAATTTATTGCAGGGAGGCAAATTTTAATGCAGAAGCGAATCAGCACACTGCCCTTTAAAGGCACTGCGGAACAAAAAGCAAAACTGGAAGCCGTCATTGCCGAGCATAAATCTCAGCCCGGCGCAGTAATGCCCGTGCTTCAGGCTGCACAGGAAATTTACGGCTATCTGCCGTATGAGGTGCAGAAAATGATAGCCGAGGGCTTGAACGTATCAATGGAAGAAGTATATGGGGTTTCCACCTTTTACTCACAGTTTTCATTGTCGCCCAAGGGTCAGTACAATATTTCGGTATGTCTGGGTACAGCCTGCTACGTCAAGGGCTCGGGCGCACTGCTTGACAAATTGTGTGCAGAGCTTGGTATCCAGCCTGAGGAGTGTTCCGCCGACGGACTGTTTTCATTGACAGCGTGCCGCTGTATCGGTGCCTGCGGACTTGCTCCGGTTCTCACAGTAAATGATGATGTGTACGGTCGTCTGACTCCCGATGATATTCCCGGCATACTCGCCAAATACAGACAATAAATTTCAAGATATAAATTTGGAGGTGCATTATACAAATGGATTCACCGGTAATAAAATCGTTTACAGAGCTCCAGGCAATCAAAGCACAGGAGTATGTTCATGTGGCAATGCGTGAAGGCGCCGAAGAAGCCGCTAAATATGCAAACATGACATATCGTAAAAATGTACTTATATGCGGTGGTACAGGCTGTACCTCATCCAACAGTGAGGTTCTTATTTCCACAATGAAGGATGAGCTTAAAAAGAGAGGGCTTGAAAACGAAATTAATGTTGTTCGCACAGGCTGTTTCGGTCTTTGCGCCTTGGGCCCGATTATGATAGTATATCCCGAGGGATGCTTCTATTCCCGCGTTAAGGTTGAGGATATTCCCACCATCGTAGAGGAGCATTTGCTCAAGGGCAACGTCGTTAAAGAACTGCTTTACGATGAGACAGTTGATGGCGACAATATCAAAAGTCTTAATGAAACTGCATTCTATGCAAAGCAAAAGAGAGTTGCGCTGCGCAACTGCGGCGTTATAAATCCTGAAAATATTAAGGAATACATTGCGGTTGACGGCTATAAGGCACTCAACAAGGTACTGACTGAGATGACATCTCAGGATGTTATTGAAACTGTCAAGGCATCCGGACTGCGCGGCAGAGGCGGCGGAGGATTCCCGACAGGTCTTAAGTGGCAGTTTGCTGCGGCAAATAAGGCTGACCAGAAATATGTATGCTGCAACGCCGACGAAGGCGACCCGGGTGCATTTATGGATCGTTCGGTTCTTGAAGGCGATCCGCATGTTGTGCTTGAGGCTATGGCAATTGCCGGCTACGCAATCGGCGCAACACAGGGCTATATTTACGTTCGTGCGGAGTATCCGATTGCCGTTAAGCGTTTGCAGATAGCTATTAAGCAGGCTCGCGAATACGGTATGCTGGGCAAGAATATTTTCGGCACTGACTTTAGCTTTGATGTCGAATTGAGACTCGGTGCAGGCGCGTTTGTCTGCGGCGAAGAAACCGCTCTTATGACGTCTATCGAAGGCAAGCGCGGCGAACCCCGCCCGCGTCCTCCGTTCCCGGCAGTCAAGGGTCTTTTCGGCAAGCCGACAATTCTCAATAACGTAGAATCCTATGCCAACATTCCGCGCATTATTCTCAACGGCGCCGAATGGTTTGCTTCAATGGGTACAGAGAAGGCAAAGGGCACTAAGGTATTCGCTCTCGGCGGAAAGATAAAGCACACGGGTCTTGTTGAAATTCCGATGGGCACAACATTGCGCGAAGTTGTTGAAGAAATCGGTGGCGGCATCCCTAACGGCAAGAAGTTCAAGGCCGCTCAGACAGGAGGACCTTCGGGCGGATGTATTCCCGCTAAGTATTTTGACATTCCTCTGGATTACGATAATCTTATCTCGATCGGCTCTATGGTCGGCTCGGGCGGCTTGATTATCATGGACGAGGATAGCTGTATGGTAGACATCGCAAAGTTCTTCCTTGAATTTACCGTTGATGAATCCTGTGGCAAATGTACACCGTGTCGTATCGGCACACGCAGATTGCTCGAAATACTCGAAAAGATTACCTCGGGCAACGGCACACTGGAAGATATTGATAAGATGGAAGAGCTTTGCTATTATATCAAAGCCAACTCTCTCTGCGGTTTGGGTCAGACAGCTCCCAACCCGATTCTCTCCACACTCCGTTACTTCCGCGATGAATATATTGCACACGTAGTAGACAAGACATGTCCCGCAGGCGTGTGCAAGAAGCTGCTTAACTATTCGATTGATGCCGATAAGTGTAAGGGCTGCACGGCTTGTGCAAGAAAATGTCCTGTCGGCGCAATTTCAGGCGCAGTCAAGACAGCTCATACCATAGACACAACCAAGTGCATCAAGTGCGGCGCATGCATGGAAACATGTAAGTTCGGCGCGATTTCCAAGAAGTAAGAAAGGAGTGTTGCTGAAATGGATATGGTCAATATAAAAATTAACGGAATGGCGTTGTCTGTTCCGCAGGGTTCTACAATTCTTGAAGCAGCACGCTATGCAGGAATTGAAATTCCGACGCTTTGCTATCTCAAAAAAATCAATGCAATCGGTGCATGCCGCATTTGTGTTGTTGAAGTAAAGGGCGCGCGTTCGTTGGTTGCCGCCTGTGTATATCCTGTCAACGAGGGCATGGAAATATTCACTAATACTCCCGCTGTACGCAAGAGCAGAAAGACTACTCTTGAATTGATTCTTTCAAACCACGACAGAAAGTGTCTCTCTTGTGTCAGAAGCGGAAGCTGTGAGCTTCAAAAGCTTTGTAACGAGTATGGCATTGATGAGAGCAAATATGCAGGTGTTATGACACCTTCCGAAATAGATGATTCAGCAGCTCACCTCGTCAGAGACAACAAAAAATGCATTCTCTGCCGCAGATGTGTTGCAGCTTGCCGTGAGCAGTATGTCGGCGTAATCGGCGCAAATGCCCGCGGTTTCGATACCAACATCGGATGCGCGTTTGAGAAGAAGCTGGCCGACGTTCCATGTATCTCCTGCGGTCAGTGTATTGTGGCATGTCCCACAGGTGCTCTTACCGAGAAGGATCAAACCGATGCAGTATTTGAGGCAATTGCCGATCCCGGCAAGCACGTTGTGGTTCACACTGCTCCGTCTATCCGTGTAACTCTTGGCGAGTGCTTCGGTATGCCTATCGGCACAAATGTCGAGGGTAAGATGGCTGCCGCATTGCGCCGTCTTGGATTTGATAAGGTGTTTGATACCGATTTCGGCGCTGACCTCACAATTATGGAAGAAGCCACCGAATTCCTTAATCGAGTAAAGAACGGCGGCAAGCTGCCGATGATTACCTCCTGCTCGCCCGGGTGGATTAAGTTCGCCGAGACATACTATCCCGAATTCATTCCGAATCTTTCAACCTGCAAGAGTCCGCAGCAGATGGAAGGTGCAGCTATCAAGACATGGTACGCTGAAAAGAACGGCATCAATCCTGAAGATATAGTTGTCGTTTCAGTTATGCCCTGCACTGCCAAAAAGTTTGAAGTTGGTCGTGATGACCAGAATGCGGCAGGCGTTCCCGATGTTGATATTGCACTGACCACGCGTGAGCTTGCACGCATGATAGAGCGCGCAGGTATCAACTTCAACATGCTGCCTGACGAACAGTTTGATTCCATTCTCGGAGAATCTACAGGTGCAGCTGTAATATTCGGTTCTTCCGGCGGCGTTATGGAAGCGGCTTTGAGAACTGCAGCCGATGTGCTTTCCGGCGAAGATTTGGCAAACATTGATTACCATGAGGTCAGAGGCATGGCCGACGTCAAAGAAGCTACCTATAGAATGGGCGGCATGGATGTCAAGGTCGCTGTATGCTCCGGCCTTTCAAATGTCGCGAAGCTGCTCGACGCGATAAAGGCAGGGGAGAAGTCATATCACTTCATTGAAATCATGTGCTGCCCCGGCGGCTGTATCAACGGCGGCGGACAGCCGATCCAGCCCGCATCTGTCAGAAACTTTGTCGATGTTAAGGGTCTGCGCAGCAAGGCCATCTACGAGGCTGATGCCAATAAGCCTGTGAGAAAGTCACATCAGAACGCAGCCATTAAGCTGGCATATGATGAGTATTTTGGTGCTCCCGGCAGTCACAAGGCTCACGAAATTCTGCACACATCCTATGTAAAGCGTGAAAAGTATTAATTTTGGAAGCAATTAAGATGATATAAAAAATAAATCCCGTTGGTTTCTGAAATCAACGGGATTTATTCTTTATTCATCATCATCAAAAGTTTCAGCAGAATCAATCTGACTTCGTATTTCCTGCATGCCCATATCAACATGAGTAATAATTTCGGCGTATTCTTTGAGACGACCTGCGATAAGCTCGGGGTTTTTGATATTTTTTTTGTATCTAAGCTTGTGTTCAACGCTTGCCCAAAAGTCCATGGCGATTGTGCGGAATTGCACCTCAACCTTTGTCCATCGTTTCTGGTTAGAGAGGAAAATTGGAATTTCCAGTATCACATGCAAACTGCGATAGCCGCTTTCTTTGGGATTTTGTATGTAATCCTTAATACTTATGACGCGAATATCGTCCTGCTTTGTGAGATATTCAGCGATTTTATATATGTCTTCAATAAACGAGCAAACCACACGAATACCGGCTATATCGAAGATACTTTGTTCAATTGCCGAGGCATTGAAAGGAATACCTTTTCTCTTGGTTTTTTCATATATGCTTACAGGTGATTTCAGACGAGTTTTGATAGTTTCAATAGGGTTTCGATCGTACTGCATAGAAAATTCCGCATTTAAGACATTCAGCTTGGTTTCAACCTCCATGATTGCGCATCTATAATAATTCATAAGCTGCACAAAAGGTATCTGCGAATCGAATATTTTAATCAATTGTTCGGCGTTGATTGGATTCTCACTCATAATTAGAAAAGCCCCCCTTTAAAAATTATACATTTATATTTTAATCCGACGGGCTCAAATTGTCAATAATTTTCATTTATATTGCCGAGTCAGGCGCTCCCGACATTGTTGTAAATTACAATAATGCCGGGAGCGGAGCTTATTATATTTTATTTTTTTCGGCTTTGGAATTGCTGCCGAAGGCGTCGGCCGTTTCTGTGATAGATATAAATGCTTCTTTGTCGTTTTCAAGCACCACTCGTTTCATCCTTGAAATCTGAAAACGGTTTACTACAAAATAAATCACTGTTTTATCCTGGTCGGAGTAATATCCCTTGGCGGGAATCAGAGTAATACCGCTTCCGAAGGTTTCGGACAGCGCACGGCTGATTTCCTGTGGCTTGGTAGTGATTATTACAGCGGCCTTGCATTTGTCTATACCTTCAACGATAAAGTCGACTGTCTTGAGCGCGGCGGCATAGGTGACAATTGAATACAAAGGAAGCACCCAACTGTTTAGAATAACGCCGACAGCCATATAAAGCACGATGTTATAAATCATAACGAATGTTCCTACTGTAAGGGAAAGTTTTTTTGCAAAGATAACAGCTAGAACCTCTATGCCGTCTATAGCGCCGCCGAACCTTATGGTCAATCCGCTGCCTATGCCCGACACAATACCACCGAATATGGCGCACAGAAACAGGTCATCCTGAGCAAACGGTGAAACGGTAGACACATCAACAGGGAGTATGTCGGTTATGACAAAGGCGGAAATCGAGTAGACCGCCACAGCGTAGATAGAATATATGGTAAACATCAGACCCTGCTTGCGATAGCCATAAATAAATATCGGGATATTGATAAGAATAAGAAACAGCGACAGTGAGAGATATTCGGGAGTTATTTGCCCCAGCAGCATTGATGTACCTGAAATACCGCTGTCGTATAACTTTACAGGCGACAGGAACATAGTGACGCCGATTGAATTGATTATACCGGCCAATGTAAGTACAAGAAAGTTGAATGGCGAAAGTTCTTTCAGATTGGCTTTGATTTTCTTCAAAATAAGCTCCTCCTTTATGAATAATAGTCTGTCGAAAAATTCATTTTGCTTACTTAATTATATACAAATATAATATCACTCAAAGCGTTTTTATTCAACTTAAATGATTAAATTTTTCGTTAATTTGTGCTTTTATACAAAAGAATAGTATTTATATTAAAATAATATTGCAAAACATATACCATTATATCAATATCCACAAATTTCAGCTCGGCAGATAATGCTCACAGCTTATTTAAAAAAATAAAAGAATACGCGTCGATTAATGCAAATAAGCCGCAATCGACGCGTGTAATATGAAAAATTTATATTTCTTCCAATACGGATAAAAATTGTTTTATTTCGCTTGTATTTGTAAATGCAGAGGGACAGATTCGCACCGTGCCGCTTTTTTGCGTCCCCATAGCTCTGTGAGCGTCCCCTGCGCAATGCAGACCTGCTCTGACGGCAATGCCCTTTTTCCCAAGCTTTTGAGCGATTTCATCCGAGGGCGTATCCTTAATATTAAACGACAGAAGCGGTACATGCGTTTCGGCGCTCGGTTTTGCAGTATAAAGGACGCATTTTTCATTTTCCGCAATCGCATCATATGCCATATTTATCAAACGAAATTCGTGCCGTTCAATGCGCTCTCTGCTTACCTCGTTGATAAATCTTAAACCTGTATCCAATGCGGCTATTGAAAGCACGTTCAAGGTTCCGCTTTCCAGGCGGTCAGGGAGAAAATCCGGCTGTGTGTTTAAGCCTGACAGACTGCCCGTACCACCCTCAACCACTGTCGCAAGCTGCATGTCGTTATTGATAATCAGGAGTCCAAGCCCCATAGTGCCATACAATCCCTTGTGTGCGGGCAAACAAATGTAATCCGCCCTCAGCTTTTTCAGGTCAATTTCCGCCGTACCTCCGCTCTGCGCGCAGTCGACTCCGAATAAAATTCCGTTGCGCGCCGCCAGCTCGCCTATCTCGTATATCGGAAGCTTTATTCCGAAAGCGTTAGAGGCATGTGTGCAGAATATCATTTTGGTATTGCGCCGCAGTTGGCGGCGGAACTCTGCCACTGTATCCTCCGGATTGCATTCATGTACCTTTGCTGTGCTGAACTGTATGCCGCGCTTTGCAAGCTGCATTAAAGGTCGTGTGACTGCATTGTGTTCAAGATTTGATATAATTACATGGTCACCCGTTTTCAGAACGCCCTTTAAAACATAATTGATAGAGTGGGTACATGATGGGGTAAATATCACATATTCAGGCGATTTTGCTCCGAAAAATTCTGCCGCGCTGCATCTGCATTTATACACCAGTTCAGATGAACGCATCGCCATATCATAACTGCCGCGGCCGGGATTGGCTCCGCTGTTTATCACGGCGTCATTCATAGCCTGCACTGTGTCCCTGGGCTTAGGCCATGTAGTTGCCGCATTGTCAAGATAAATCATAGAATATCGCTCCTCAGTTTTTGCAATAATTCAAATTAATATATCGTCATGGCAGAATCATGGTAACACCATAATGCCTGCTGAACGGATCATACTTTCCGCACGCCATCTGTTTTCGCTGTCAACATATATTGCATACAGACATCCGTATTTGCCGCTGCTGTCCGAGAGCTTGCGAAGTTCACACTCCATTCCGCTGTTTCGGACAATTTCGCAGGCTCGCATGGCAAGCGTGGATGAGCCGATTTTAATAGCTGTTTTTTCCAAATTTTAAATCACCGTCCTTTGCTTTTGTGAATTGTCGAAGATTAAATCAGCGTTTCATTAAAAAGCCGGATTAACGCAAAAGGTATCTTTACCATAATATGCATTAATCCGGCTGATTGTGTAGTTGTAATGCTTATACTAATAATACTACGGCGTGTGCGGAAATGCCCTCACCGCTGCCCGTAAAGCCTAGTTTTTCTTCGGTAGTAGCTTTTACGCTTATCTGCGATACACTTACAGAGCAGGCTTTGGCGATATTTTCCCGCATTGCGGTTATATGCGGCGAGAGCTTTGGCGCCTGCGCGATTACGGTGGAGTCAATGTTGCCTATCTCATAACCGTTTTGACGAATCACTTGGCATACCTCGCTGAGCAGAAGCATACTGTCAGCGCCGAGGAATCTGTCGTCGGTGTCCGGAAACAGCTTGCCTATATCGCCAAGTGCTGCGGCTCCGAGCAGTGCGTCTGAAATTGCGTGAGCCAATACATCAGCATCGGAATGTCCGAGCAAGCCCTTATCGTAATCAATTTCTACACCGCCCAGGATTAATTTGCGGTTTTCTGTTAGTCGGTGAACATCATAGCCATGTCCTATTCTCATGCAAATATCGCCCTTTCTTAAAGCTTGATTTTTTTATAATAAATTTTGTTTCTGCTACTATTTTAGCACAATATAAACCTCAAAGCAATAATTTTATAATTGTACAATTGTATGACACAAGCATAAAATATGTCAATCTGAATATGTGTAATTTTATTAGTTTATACGATTTTTTGTTCTTTAAATTGGTTAATTAAAGCCTTGACAAGTCTAAGTCTTTATAATAAAATATTGTGGTACATTAGGCGTTTTAGCTTGATAGACGTTTTGATAGAATTGGCTTCAGTCGGCACAGCTATGAAAAAAATTTTTAAGATAGGTTGTGAAATCAATGTCAGAAACATCTTCGGCAAATATTGATAAAAACCAAAATTTACTTAATATGGAAGATGATGAATTTGACCTTCTCGGATTCTTGTATCTTCTCAGATCTAAAATCGTGTACATACTTTTGCTCTTTATTCTGGGCGGAACACTATCCGGACTGTATACTAAATTTTTCATTACGCCCACATACACTGCGGTAACTAAACTTTATGTGGTTTCAGCGTCTACAGATTCTTTGGTCAATCTTTCTGACCTGCAGATTGGCGCGTCACTTACTGCCGACTACGAGCACCTTATTCTCACACGACCCATACTTGAGCAGGTAATAACTAACCTCGGCTTGGAGGATGTGTATAACACCGAAACCTTGAAGGATACTATAACTATTACAAATCCGGAAGATTCACGCATGCTTTATATTTCTATAGAAACCACCAATCCGCAGTATTCAATGGATATTGCCAACGAGATTGCAAGGCAGACTGTGGAGCAGCTCGGCGACCTGATGGACAGCACACCTCCGAAAATCGCTGAAAAGGCGGTATATCCCGAACACAAGACTTCTCCCAGCGTCACCAAAAACGCTATACTCGGATGCCTCGCGTTTTCTATTGTATATATCGGTATATTGCTGGTTCGATTCCTGCTTGATAATAAGATTGACAGCGAGCAGGATGTTGAGAAATATCTCGGCATGCCTCCGATAGGTATAATTCCTGAGCTGTCAAAGAAATAAAATGATTTAAGGAAGTGTACAATTTGCGTAATGTAGATTTACCAACATTGATTATCGGCAAATCTCTCGAACTGCCGTATGAATTAAAGGAAGCTTTTAACAGCCTCAAAATAAATCTTAACTTTACAGCGGAAGACGCCAAGGTGATTATGATTACAAGCAGCTTGGCAGGTGAAGGAAAATCTTTTATTTCAATGCATCTTATGAAGGTGCTGGCCGAAAGCGGAAAGCGCGTCTGCCTTATTGACACCGACATGCGCCGTTCGGCTATTCTGTCGGATTATCTGATATCTTCCGATAAAAACATCATGGGGCTGAGCCATTATCTTTCGGGGCAAAGCAGCTTCGGCGATGTGCTTTATCGTGTGGAAAACATGGAACGCGCATATATCATTAGCTGCGGCGCATATGTTGTTGACCCCACAATACTGCTGGAAAACAATCGTTTTAAGGTTTTGATGGAAAACGTGAAAAATAACTTTGACTATGTTATCGTTGACTGTGCTCCTATTGGTTTGGTAGCCGATGCTAAAATCGTTTCAAAATACTGCAACGGCGCACTTATGGTTATCAAAAGCGGTCAAATCAATCGTAACCTGGCTAAAAACACGGCAAGACAGATCGAAGAAAGCGGCTGCCGTCTGATTGGATATATTCTCAATCGCCGAAAGAGTCAAAAGGGTTCGTATTACGAAAAAAAATATTATCGTTACAATCACTATTATGGAGCACCATCCAAGAAGTAATTGTGTGCGTCAGTGTAGGGGGACGATAAGCTTATGAAAAAAATTGAAAACGGAAAATTAAAATGGCTTCTTTTATTTATCGTTTCATCTGTTGGAGCTATTGCTGCGATTATCTTTCTTGCAGTGTCATACTTAAGCGCACATTCTGTAGATAAGTACCTTGAAGCTGCCTATAGGGATGTTGGCGCGGTTTCGCCGACAGAAGAAGGACTTGCCTCTGCGTCTGATTTTAATTCGCCGATAGATTTTGAGTCTTTATGGGCTGTAAATAAAGACATATACGCTTGGATAGAGATTCCGGATACAAATATAAATTATCCTGTTGCGCAGAAGAAGATGAATGATGAATATTACCTTAATCACGCTATTGACGGTTCAAAGGATAAAAAAGGCACACTTTTTACCGAATCTTTGTTTAACGGAACAGATTTTAATGACCCTGTAACCGTAATTTACGGTCATGATATGAAGAACGGCTCGATGTTTGGACGCCTTCAAAATTACTCAAAGGAAGCTTACTTTAACAAGCACACCACAATCAAGGTGTATATGCCTGAAAAAACTCTTACCTATAAGGTGTTCGCAGCAGTGCCGTTCAGCGGCAAGCACATTTTGTATTCGTGGGATTTTGATGATGAAAATCAATTCAATAATTTCATCCGAACCGTGCGCTCTACCAAAAGTCTGCTGGTAAATTTCAATTATGAGATTGAGGTTACTTCCTCAGACAAGCTATTGATTCTTTCCACTTGCCTGAAGAGTGATAATTCCAAGAGATACCTTGTAATGGCGGTACTTACGGACGAGCAAAAATAAAACCAATTAACGAATTTTTCAGGCGTGGCGGATATTTGCCGCGCCTGAATTTTTAGGGGGAATAATTTTATCATGCGTCAGAATAAAAAAATAAACCAAACTACATTCATCGTATGTATAGCAATTATTGCTGTGATAATTGTTGGACTTATTGTCGCTATGTTTTTTGAATCCGGCGATGGTCGTTCAGATTATGATTATAAAAAAGATGATATTGTTTATTATAATGATGAAGAATATCTGCCAAAAGGCAATCTCTACACACTGTTGATTGCCGGTACTGACAACACCGGCAAGGTGGAGGAAAAAGAATACAACAATGCAGGTCAATGCGATTTTATTGCCTTGATAATAATGGATCGCAGCAGCAAAACCTACAAGATACTGGAAATCAACCGCGACACAATGACTAACATTCCTGTTCTCGGTCTGCAGGGTGATAAGACAGATACTGTTTATGCCCAGATTGCTTTGTCGCATTCATATGGCGATGGTCTCAAGGTAAGCTGTAAGAATGTGAAAAACGCAGTTTCAGATTATCTCTACGGTATTGATATTGACGACTATATGATTTTTAATATAGACGCTATCGGACTGATTAACGATGCTGTGGGCGGCGTTGAGGTTACGCTTGACGAGGATTTCACAGAATATGATAAAACCATGAAAAAAGGAGCTAAACTCAGGCTGACAGGCAGTCAGGCCATAATTTACACCAGACAGCGCAGGGAAGTGGGAGATAACACAAATGCTTCCAGAATGTCGCGTCAGGAAAATTATATAAAGGAATTTCTTCCGATTGCCAAAGCCGCAATGAATGAAAATCAACAGATTGCGGTTGAGATATTTGATTCGCTTCAAGAGTATATGGTCACTTCCATGAACAAATCACAGTTCGGCGGACTGGTCAATAAGATGTATTCCTATGAAAACGAGGGATTTATAACTATAGAGGGCGAAAGTGTAAAGGGAGAAGAATTTATAGAATTTTATCCTGATGAAAAGGATCTCAAGGCAAAGGTCATTGACTTATTTTACAAAAAAGCATAGGAGAGGGGGAGAGTCTTATGAAATTTATAATAGCGTCAGATATTCACGGCTCGGCGTATT
>JAQXFQ010000176.1 GCA_029005175.1 Bacillota bacterium | reverse complement strand
ACAGGAGGCATAATATCCAATGTCAGGACATTCAAAATGGAGCACAATCAAAAGAAAGAAAGAGAAAATCGACTCTGCCAGAGCCAAGGTGTTTACAAAAATCGGCCGTGAAATAGCTATCGCAGTGCGCGAGGGCGGCGGAGCAGATCCGGCATCCAACTCCAAGCTGCGCGACTGCATTGCCAAGGCTAAGGCAAACAATGTGCCCAATGACAACATAGAAAGAATTATCAAAAAGGCATCGGGCGAAAACGACGGTAAGACCTATGAGTCCCTTACATATGAAGGCTACGGTCCCTGCGGCATAGCAGTTATCGTAGAGACTCTCACCGACAACCGCAACAGAACTGCCGCCGATCTCAGACATTATTTTGACAAATTCGGCGGAAACCTCGGTACAACAGGCTGCGTTTCTTTCATGTTCAACGAAAAGGGCGTTATCGTTATCGAAAACGAGGACGGCGAGCTTGACGAGGATCAGGTCATGGAGGACGCGCTCGAGGCAGGCTGCACCGACTTCCAGTCTGATGGCGATGCATTTGAAGTATACACCGAACCGTCGGATTTCAGCGCAGTAGTTACTGCACTCGAAGACAAGGGCTACTCATTTATCTCCGCTGATGTGGAGCAGGTTCCCGATACCTACACCGCTATCACAGATGAAGAGGCAGCAGTAAAGATGCAGAAGCTGCTCGACATGCTTGAGGAAAACGATGATGTCCAGAACGTCTTCCACAACTGGGAAAATGCTGACGAATAATTTTCGTTTTGATTTTAATAAAATTTAAGTAAAACAAACACCTCCGTGTCAATTAACGCACGGAGGTGTTGTTTTACTTGAATCTATTTAAAAATATTTTGAAATAGCTGTTGACATTTGAGATTTTATGTATTATAATCTATTTAAAATATATTTGAAATAGTTTGGGGCGATTTTTTGGCAATACAAGAGATTCTTTCCGCGCTGTCAAATCCAATAGGGCGAAAAATATTGCAGACCCTCAGGCAGGGCAGGATTTCATCGGGTGATTTGGCCAACGCAGTGGGTATGACGCCTCAGGCTTTGTCGTACCATCTGGCAAAGCTGAAAAGGGCAGATTTGATTTACGAGAGCAAATATAAAAATTATATATATTATGAGCTTAATCTGAGTGTGCTTGACGAAGCGATATTTTGGCTCAGCGAGTTGAAGGGAGATAAGGACAATGAAGCTTAAAACACAAAAAATAATTTGCATTATACTTATGATTCTGCCGCTTGCGATAACGGCAGTTGCGCTGATGTTTATGCCCGAGCAGGTTCCCATGCATTACGGAATAAACGGTCAGGTTGACAGGTGGGGGAGTAAGTACGAAAATCTGATACTTCCTGTTTTGACTATAGTGCTTGGAGGATTTATGCTGATCGTAGCGAAATTTTCATCCGATGATGAAAGCTCAATGAAAAATAATGAAAAGGTGACTATTATCACCAACATAGCTGTGCTTTTGCTGTTTAACGCGATAAATCTCTATTTTATTTACACGAGCCTTGCGTCGGTTAGTGACCTCAACAGTGCGACAGTCGATATTTTCAGTCTTATATTTGTGATTTTAGGCATAGGTTTTGTTTTTATCGGTAACATCATGCCAAAAGCTAAGTTAAATTCTTTAATTGGCCTGCGCACTCCGTGGAGCATGAAAAATGAGGAGACATGGCGCAGATGTCAGAGGTTCGGCGGAATATCAGGTATAATAACCGGCGTAGCTATGGCGGTCGGCTGTATGTTTTTCTTTAAGGGAACGGCTGCTTTGATTTTTTCAATGTCGCTTATGGCAGTAATGTGTGTGGTGGATACGGTGTATTCCTGCCGAATCTCAAAAAAATACTGATTTACACAAAATAAAAACGCATCTTTCATTCAACGTCAGTTCGCATGAAAGATGCGTTTTGCTTTATTTGTCAATTAATTCGGCATAGCATTTTTGAGTTATTTTCTGGCAAACCTCAAAGAAATTGTTATCGTCCACATAGCCTATTGCACCGCTGGTCATTACTACCACACCGCTTTTCTGCCCTTCATCGTAGCATGCGCTGGCGTAGACGCCGTAAGCGTTGCCTCCGTGATAGTAAAGGTTGTGTCCGTTTACGTAGTTAGGAGTTTTTTTCCAACCGAGGCAAAATTTAAATTTTTCGTTGGAAAGATATTCTTTTTCCACTTCCTTGACAGCATCTTCCGACAGAACTCTTATGTTTCCATACATGCCGTCGTTTATGAAAATGGTAATCAGCTTGGCGTAATCTTTTGGACTTATAATAAGACTGCCCTGAGCAAGGATATAAGTGTCACCCGGAGCTTTTATTTGTCTGTCTTTTACCAGCTGGGCGCGTGATCTCGCGATTTTGTCCACCTTATAGCACTCTGCTACGTTGTCTTTGTCTTTCAGGCTCTGTCCGCCGAACGCCGCGTCTATATTAAGTCGGTCAAACAGCACTGAGTCGGTGAAATAAATATATGACATATTGGTTATAATCTCGTCCAGCGAACCCAGCACACCGAATCCTGAGTTGCTGTAGCAGAATTCCTCGCCCGGCTTTTGATTTTTGTAGCTTTTTATATCAACAAGCAGATTTTTTAGACGTGTGCCCTCGTTGCTTCCCGTGTAAATTATATACTCATCGTCGAGCGAAGAAGTGTGATTGAGAAGCTGGCGCGCTGTGATTTCTGATTGCGGAAAATAAGGATTGCGAACCTTGAATCCGAAATATTCAGCTATATCCCTGTCCAGATCGAGCTTGCCGGCGTCAACCAGCGTCATGGTGGATATAGTTGAAATTATTTTGGAAAGTGAGGCGGGGCGGAACTTAGTGTCGGAATTGATTTTCTTTTTCTTGGCCTTGTTTGCATACCCGTAGGAATAAGTATATGCTACCTTGCCGTCTTTGATGACTGCCACACCCACGCCCATTGCGCTGTAATCCATGCAGATTTTTTTTAGTGAGGCTGCTGTTGAGCCTGTAAGCTCCTCAGGATTATGCGGGTCAATTACCTGTGGCTCCGCTGCAGCTTCTTTTTCCACATAATATTTATCGATCCAGCCAAAGCAGTTTTTTAAATATTCTATTTTATAAAAATTCCCGCTGGTATCGAGTACCTCAAACACCTGCCCTTTGGTAACGGTATTCTGGAGCTTTTTTGCTGTGCTGGGCTCGGAGCAAACTGTGCCGTATGTAAATTTGACCTTGATATTAAAGCCGCTTTTAGGTTCTTCTGAGGATACCATATCACCGTCCGAAACATACACCTCGTCGCTCTTAAACCACGACGCTATCACCTCAAAATAATTTATGGGTGAATATTTAAATGTAGCTATCAGACTTACCGTAATGCAGAGGGCAAGTCCCACTGTCCCAATGCCCCGTATGCGGTTGCGGCGATAATATTTCAAATATTTTGCCCACAAATCAGAGGCAAAATTCAGCAGTTCGTCAGCGATGCCCCTATAATTTCTGCCATTTGACAAAATATCAACTCCCTTGTGCAAATTTGATTTTATTATTATATCAAATAAGTGCGTCAATGGCAACATAGAATTTATTAAGATTTAGAGCCGCTGTCATAAATAAAACACCGAAGTGTTAAAGATACACTTCGGTGTTCCATTTATGGTAAAAATATTGAATGAGCTAATTATAAAAAGTCAGAAATGGTGAATATCAAATTAGGCACGTCTGAACTTTCTGGATGTGAATCCTACAGCCATTGCAGATGCGCTGAACATGAAGAGAACCCAAACCATTGTGAAGTCGTTCTCACCTGTCTTAACATTTTCGATTACCTCAGAAGGTGTGATGGGATCAGTCGGCTGTTCAGGCTCTGTGGGCTCTTCAGGCTCTGTGGGCTCTTCAGGCTCTGTGGGCTGTTCAGGCTCTGTAGGCTGTTCAGGCTCTGTGGGCTCTTCAGGCTCCTCGGGAATGGGTGCCTGAGCTGTGATTGTTACCGTAATAGCAACAATTGTGCCGTAGCCTTCAACATGTGCGTGAATGTAGAAGAAGCCCCACTCGCTGTCTGTGCCTTCAAAGATTGTGTCGTGCTTTGTAGCGTCAACAGGAGATACATTGTCTGTTTCTGTCCATGTAACCTTTGCCATGCCCTTTGTGCCGTCAGCATATGATACTTCCAGCTCGTCAGGAAGCTCGACATTGTAGCCGGGGTGTACCTGAAGGTTAAGACCCCAAACACCGTCAACCCAAACGATCTTCTTGCCGTCTTCTGCAACATCTTCATCGTCAGCAGCGTCATCATTGCCGGGAACATCGTCAACCTCAGGAAGAGAGCTGTCGATATTGCCGATTACATCCTTGAGCTTATCAGTAGCGGAAACTACTTCGTCAGGAATTTTGTCCTTAATTTCATCGGAACTCGGAATGCCCACTGCATCCTTAACGGAATCCTTTGCAGAATCAATAGCATCCTTAACACCTTCGGTGTCGAAGTCAAGGAATTTGTCTGCAAAATCCTTTGCAGCTTCAAAGCCTTCCTTCAAATCCTCTGCTGTGTACTCAGGCATGTCTGTACCTGAAACAGTGTCTTCATCAGCAAATGCTGTCAAAGGCATTGCAGCAGCAAAAACTACAGCCATGATACCTGCAGCCAGTCTTTTGTTTCTAAGCTTCATACTAATTTCCCCTTTCAATATTATTGATTAAAATGCGCGAATAGAGTTATGTTTTTGTTAGGAACATGCCGCTTCAATATTTTCACACATTTCATATAATAACAGATATTTTTGGTAATTGCAAGATATTTAATAAATTTGTAAAGATTATCCAAAAAAAACTTTTTAAAAGATAATTTTAAGTTAAATATTGAATACCGCATTTAAGCTTACGACGTTACAAAACACGTCGTATCGTGCATAAAAACGTTTTGTTGGTAAATTACTTATCTGAAATAAGTGAGCAGACCGCATTTGCATATGCAACAGGGTCATCAATTGCAATGCCCTCGATGAGAGAAGCCTGAGCGAAAAGAACATCAGTGAGCTTTGCCGCTTTATCCTTATCCTCGGCATACGCTTGAGTTAGAGCCGCAAATATCGGGTGATTAGCATTGATTTCCAGCACGCGCGACGCCTTTATTTTTTCCTCGTTGTTGGGCATGGAATTGAGAACCTTTTCCATTTCGAGGGATATACCGCCGTCGGAGGTGAGGCATACGGGGTGGCTCTTGAGGCGGTTGGAGAGTCGGACTTCCTTAACGCTGTCACCCAGATGCTCTTTCATGAAATCAAACAAATCCTTGTTGTCCTCGGAAGCCTTTTTGATTTCTTCCTTTTCGCTCTCGTCCTCGACATCGAGGTCGGCGTCGGATACCGAGCGGAATTCCTTTTCCTTGTAGTTCTGCATGGACTTGAGGGTAAATTCGTCGATGTCATCGGTGAGGTAGAGAATTTCGTAACCCTTATCACGGAGCATTTCGGTCTGCGGGAGCATATCCAGCTTTGCGGTGGATTCGCCGCATGCGTAATAAATGTACTTCTGGCTTTCCTTCATGCGGTCAACGTATTCATCGAGCGTGACCATTTTCTTTTCGGATGAAGAATAGTAGAGCAGCAGGTCAGCAAGCAGATCCTTCTTCATGCCGTATGAGCTGTAAATGCCGAATTTGAGCTGCAGGCCGAAGTTCTTAAACACCTTTTCATAATTATCACGGTCATTTTTCAGCATATTTTTCAGTTCGGATTTGATTTTCTTTTCCAGAGCGGCGGCTATTGACTTAAGCTGACGGTCATGCTGGAGCATTTCGCGGCTGATATTCAGCGAGAGGTCGGGGGAATCCACCAAGCCCTTGACGAAGCTGAAATAGTCGGGCAGCAGGTCGGCGCATTTATCCATAATCATGACGCCGTTGCTGTAAAGCTGAAGTCCCTTTTCGTAGTCCTTGCTGTAGTAGTTAAAGGGTGCGCGCGCAGGGATAAACATGAGAGCGGTGTAGGTCGTTGTACCCTCGACGTTCTGATGAATGCAGCGTGCAGGATCCTCATAATCGCCGAATTTATTCTTGTAGAATTCCTCATATTCCTTTTCGCCAAGCTCGGCCTTAGTTTTCTTCCACACAGGAACCATGCTGTTGATAGTCTCGGTTTCGATGTAAGTGGCGTATTCCTTGCCGTCGGTTTCTTCGCCTTCCTCCCAGTCACGCGATCTTTCCATATCCATGGTGATGGGGTAGCGGATATAATCGGAATACTTCTTTATCAGATTTTGCAGGCTGTAGGTTTCGAGGAATTCGTCATAATTTTCATCCTCAGTGTTGTCCTTGATGTACAGTGTAATGGTTGTACCGTTTTCGTCGCGTGAAGCTTCCTCAATGGTATAGCCGTCTGCGCCGTCTGATTCCCAGCGATACGCCTTGTCATCGGCTGTCGATTTGGAAACAACAACGATTTTCTTGGCAACCATAAATGCGGAATAGAAGCCTACGCCGAACTGACCGATAATATCAACATCGCTGCCAAGGTCATGCTCCTGCTTAAAGGCGAGTGAACCGCTTTTTGCAATAGTGCCGAGATTGTTTTCCAGCTCATCCTTTGTCATGCCGCAGCCCTTGTCGCTGATAGTGAGAATTCTGTTTTCCTTGTCAGGCTGCACATGAATTGCAAGATCCTCACGGCTGAGACCTGCGTTTCCGCTCTGCATTGCGTTATAATAGAGCTTGTCGGTAGCATCGCTGGCGTTTGAAATAAGCTCACGGAGAAAAATCTCGTTGTGAGTATAAATCGAATTAATCATCATATCAAGCAGACGCTTGGATTCGGCTTTAAATTCTTTCTTTTCCATAATTGTATATCGTCCTTTCAAAATTTGAATTAGCACTCTCGACTGTCGAGTGCTAATTGATAACATGGAATATAATAATACCCAATCCACATTATGTCAAGCCTTGAATTGTGAACTTTTTTATAATACTGAATAAATTTACCTTCAGGATAAATATTCGGAAGATTTTGAGCAACAATAAATACAGAATTTTTATAAAGGGAGACAAAATATTATGCACACAAAAAATCTCACACAGCTTTTGGATAATGACAATGAGGCACGCAGCTATTTTGACGCGCTGCCGGAATTTGTGCGCGAAACCCTGATGCAGTCCAAGGGAGATATATCCGAAATCAGCGAGCTGAAAAGCTGCGCACAGAATCTTTGCGGTAAGGGCAGTAAATAAATCATAATTTAACTGCGTAACGTCCACTCGAAAATCTTCGATTTTCTCGTTAGTTTTTTATGAGCTTCGCATTTTTCCTATTGCAAGTTTTTCTTGCACTTTAGCTTTGTGGTGGCTTTGCCCCCACGCCCCCACAATGGGCGCTGCCCCTTGACCCCGCCAAGAGGACCAGTCCCCTTGGATTCCCGATGTTGCGTACTCTATGGTAAATTATGATTTATTGCGCT
>JAQXFQ010000175.1 GCA_029005175.1 Bacillota bacterium | reverse complement strand
CAATATTTTATAATTATAAAGACAGCGGCAGATTGGGGGCACCACCTTTTGTCGCTTTAGAAAAATAATGCAATAAATCATAATTTACCATAGAGTACGCAACAATGGGAATCCAGAGGGGAACCGCCATTCCTTGAATGGCGGTAAGGGTTCTCTTGGCGGGGTCAAGGGGCAGCGCCCATTGTGGGGGTGTGGGGGCAAAGCCACCACAAAGCTAAAGTGTAGCAAAGACTTAAAACAGAAAAATACACCCATGCGCAGCCCCTAAAAAACTAACGAGAAAATCTTTGATTTTCAAGTGGACGTCACGCAGATACACCCAATGTAAATTATGATTTATATTAACCAAACATAAAGGAGCTAAAAATGAAAACAGCATTATCAATCGCAGGAAGTGACTCCTGCGGAGGCGCCGGCATTCAAGCAGATATTAAAACAATGACTATGAATGGTGTGTACGCCATGAGTGCGATAACGGCACTGACGGCGCAAAACACAACCGGCGTGTCGGCAATATCGGAGGTAACTCCACTGTTTCTGGAACAGCAAATCAACGCCGTGTTTGAAGACATACGCCCCGATGCAGTCAAGGTCGGCATGGTATCCTCAACTGCGCTGATTACGACCATAGCAGAGCGGCTTCGGTTTTACAAGGCCGAAAACATCGTAGTTGATCCTGTAATGGTGGCAACCAGCGGCGCAAGGCTCATTAATGAGGACGCAATAGCCGCGCTGAAAAAGGAATTGCTTCCCATTGCAACGGTGATTACACCCAACATTCCCGAGGCTGAAGTGCTGGCTGAAACATCCGTCCGCAGCGAAGAAGATATGATTTCGGCAGCTAAAAAAATCAGTGAGGAATACGGCTGCGCGGTTCTGTGCAAAGGCGGTCACAATCTGAATGACGCCAACGATTTGCTGTATGTCAGCGGAAGCTTCCATTGGTTCAAGGGCAGACGCATAGATAATCCAAACACCCACGGAACAGGCTGTACCCTGTCGAGTGCTATCGCCGCAAATCTCGCAAAGGGCTTTGATTTGACGGAATCGGTCGAGCGCGCAAAGGAATATATTTCGGGTGCGCTTGCGGACATGCTGGATCTTGGCAAGGGCAGCGGTCCTATGAATCATGCTTTTGACTTGAAAAGCCATTTTTCACAATAAATATTTTGCTTGAAAGGAAGTTAAACTACTAATGAGAGATTACAAAACACAGATGGAAGCCGCCAAAAAAGGCACTATCACTCCCGAAATGGAGCTTGTAGCCAAAAAGGAATACATAGAGCCGGAAAAGCTCCGTCAATCGGTGGCCTGCGGCGAGGTCGCCATTCCCTGCAACATAAATCACAAATCCATTTCCGCCGAGGGCATAGGCGCGGGACTTCGCACTAAAATCAATGTAAACCTCGGCATTTCGGGAGACTGCAAAAATTACGACGTGGAAATGCAGAAGGTGGATATGGCGTTGAAGTTCGGCGCGGAAGCCATCATGGATCTGAGCAACTACGGCAAGACAAACACCTTCCGCAGAGAGCTTATCGCAAAATCCCCCGCAATGATCGGCACAGTTCCGATGTATGACGCAATAGGATACCTTGAAAAGGATCTACTAGAAATTACCGCTGAGGATTTTCTCAAGGTAGTGCGCGCTCACGCTGAAGAGGGCATGGATTTTATGACCATTCACGCCGGAATAAACCGCCGAGCAGTTGAAGCCTTTATGAGAGACAAGCGAAAAATGAACATCGTATCACGCGGCGGCTCGCTGCTTTTTGCGTGGATGATGATGACAGGCAATGAAAACCCGTTCTATGAGCACTACGACGAAGTGCTTGAAATACTCAGAGAATACGACGTCACCATAAGTCTGGGCGACGCTCTGCGCCCCGGCTGCATTGACGACAGCACTGACGCGGGACAGATCTCCGAGCTTATCGAGCTTGGCGCACTGACCGAACGTGCGTGGGGAAAGGACGTTCAGGTTATGGTGGAGGGTCCCGGTCACATGGCTATGAACGAAATTGCCGCAAATATGAAGCTCCAGAAGCGTATTTGCCACAACGCTCCGTTCTATGTTCTCGGACCTCTCGTTACCGACATAGCCCCCGGCTATGACCACATCACCTCCGCTATCGGCGGTGCTATTGCCGCAGCAAGCGGTGCGGATTTCCTCTGCTACGTAACTCCTGCCGAGCATCTCCGCCTGCCTGACCTCAGCGACGTCAAGGAGGGCATTATAGCCAGCCGCATAGCCGCACACGCCGCTGATATAGCCAAGGGAGTTCCTCATGCGAGAGAGCAGGACAACGCAATGGCTGAGGCTCGCCATAAGGTCGATTGGGACGCTATGTTTGAGCTTGCTCTGGATAAGGATAAGGCAAAGGCTTATTTTGAAAGCACACCCCCGTCTGATCGCCACACCTGCTCGATGTGCGGCAAAATGTGTGCTGTGCGTACAACCAACATGATTCTCGAGGGCAAAAAGGTAGAATTCTGCTCCGAAAAATAATTTATAATAATCCCCTTGAATTGCGTTAAGTTCAATTCAAGGGGGATTGAAATTTTATTAATCTATGCTATAATTTGAAATGAATTAACTCTAAAATTAGAAAAAACACCGACGCTTCGGGAGGGCTTGACATGAAATTGAGATTGATTGCCGCATTTACGACGATTTGTATAGCATTAATCATGACAACAGGCTGCATATCGGACAAACCAATCAACGCATCATCTGCTGACGAAGCTGATGACAAGACAGCCGCAGCTTTGGTCGAGCCGGTGGATGGACTTTCCTCAGATTTTATCAAGGGCATGGACATTTCCAGCATAATATCACTGGAAAAAAGCGGCGTTGTCTATTATGATTATGACGGAAAGCCGCAGGATATTTTTCTCACGCTCTCTGAGTCAGGCGTGAATTATATAAGAGTGCGCGTTTGGAATGACCCGTTTGACAGCAACGGCTACGGCTACGGAGGGGGAAACTGCGATGCTGCCAATGCTGCCGAAATAGGCAAAAGAGCAGCCGCCTGCGGAATGAAGCTGCTGGTTGATTTTCATTATTCCGATTTCTGGGCAGACCCCGACAGGCAGAATGCTCCCAAGGCGTGGGCGGATATGAGCTTTGAGGACAAGAAAAACGCCATTTATGATTACACAGCCGAAAGCTTGAAATTTATTTCTGAATCAGGTTCAGACATCGGCATGGTGCAAATTGGCAACGAAATCAACGGCGGTGTAGCAGGCGAATACCAGTCTGAGCAGATTATTGAATTGCTGAAACAGGCTAGCTGCGCTGTACGCGATGTATCAAAGCAGAGCGGCAATGATATAAAAACAGCCGTGCACTACACGGACATTCAAAATCATGACGAGATAATGTACCATGTTGATATGCTTAAATCGGCAGAACTGGATTATGATATTTTCGGAGTGTCGTATTATCCCTATTGGCACGGAAGCATGGAAAACATGAAAAAAACACTGCGCGATATTTCGCAGGCAAGCGGTAAATCCACAATGATTCTTGAAACCTCATATCCTTATACAACCGAGGACGGAGACGGCTTTGGAAACGTCATTGGCGGCGCTGAGCCTGTACAGGGTTATAAGGCTTCGGTGCAGGGGCAGTCGGAATGCCTGCGCGACATAATCGCAGCCGCATCAGAAGCAGGCGCCATAGGCGTGTGCTGGTGGGAGGGCGCATGGATCCCCGTGAACAGGGATAATGCGTCAAACAGTACATTATGGGAAAAATACGGCTCCGGCTGGGCGAGCAGCTACTCCGCAGAGTATGACCCTGACAACGCAGGCAAATATTACGGAGGCAGCTCGTGGGACAATCAGGCGATGTTCGATTTTGACGGACATCCGCTGGATTCATTGAATGTCTTTAACTTAGTGGGGTGAGCGATTTATTAAATTACCGTATAACGGTCGTAAAATTTACATATAATTATTGCTAATATATAAAAGATATGTTATAATGATGAAAATTTAGGGCGAACGATATTATTCATGGGGGAATTAAAAAATGTCACAGAACGAGGATATTAAGACAGAAGAAAATAATTCGGTTCAAAATCAAAAGGCTAAAAAGAAAGCCAAGCCTTTGACTACAGGAAAGGTAATAAAAATCTCGGTAATAATCGTCATCGCGGTATTACTGATATGCGGCGGATTTATAGGAGCTAAACTGCTTTATAATTACTATGCCGACGAAAATTATCAAAAGGTCAATTACAACCTTTACGACGATTTAGGTGAAGCAATGGAATTGATAACCAAGGCTTCGGAGCAACAAATAAACGCACTGCCAAAGGTATATGCGATTCCAAAGGAACAATACATCGCGCCTAAGCCCAAGGCAGAGAACTACAACAAAAGGTTTACTGCTTACAACGATGAAACAATATCTGTAAAATATTACAATGAAACGCATTATGACGCACTTTTCCATTTTATTGATGTAAAAATAGCGCATCCTTCGCAAATACGCATGGCATTGGCAAAAAATAAATATTCCACCTCAGCTAAAAAACATCCTCAGGATATAGCTAGGGATGTAAATGCTGTGGCTGCCATAGACGGCTGTTATTATAATGTAAGAAAAAACGGTATTTTGATTTATCAGGGCAATACCTACCGCGCCAAGGCTATAGGCTGGGATGTACTGCTGATTGACTCCGAGGGTGATTTTCACATAGCCAAAGATAAAGAAATTTTATCCGGTGACATACTGGAAAAATACGATATAGTTAATTCTATAACATTCGGTCCCGCCCTCGTGCTGGACGGACAGGCTCAGAAAATCACCAATGTCTACGGGTATCCAAAAGACCCTGAGCCACGCGCCGCAATAGCTCAAATGGGTAAGCTGCATTATCTGCTCTGCACAGTTGACGGACGTCAGGAGCATTCAGCCGGCGTAACACAGGCACAGCTGGCACAGGTACTTGCCAAAAAAGGCTGTCAGTCCGCTTACAATTTGGACGGAGGACAGTCGGCGACATTAATACTGGGCAATAGGGTAAAAAACAGCGTTGCATACGGCGGACAGCGAATATTGGGTGATATTGTTTACTTTGCAACCGCAATCGACAGTGAAGAAATCGAAAATAAAGAATAAATAAATTTCTCATATCAGATATTTTCCGAAAATATAGCACGAACCGACAAACAGAAGACACGAAACCGCCGCGATTATAATGTACATCGTGAATATTTTGAGGGTGTGCATAATCAATCCCTTGGTGAGAGCTGAATTGTTCTTTCCAAAAGCTCTCCGTATTCCAAGCGAAAATTCCCCCGCATATACCGCCAGTGCCGAATTTATAACAGCATAAGGCAACACGGTAAGTGCGGTAAAGCACATTCCCATAGTTCCGCCTATCTGCAAAATTCCGCATGTCAATGCACCCAGACCAAGACCTCTAAAGCACACTGCGGGATAAATCAGAATACCGGTAAAGCGAAACAAACCTAATATTAACATAATGAGAATAAATCCCACGGTAACTGCGACAAGATGTATTGCAGTTTCTGTGGGATTTGTGCAATATTTATTCACCGTATCGCTGTCCACCCAATCGCTGCCGTATATTGCACATGTGACGCTGCCCATAATTATTCCCGCCGCATGGCTGAACAAAAGGGCAATTTTATCCCTGTCCTCTAAAAGAAGCTTATTGAAATTTTCCATAATATTATTTTTCCTGCTCTTCACACAATTTTCCATAATTTCCTCCGAAATCATTTTAATAATAGATAATTATGCGGCATCCGGAAAAAAAAGAAGAGATTTAACCAAATCAGCTAAATCTCTTGATTTATTCTTGAATTATTTAATATTCGGGAAATACTTCAGGGGATTAATTCTGTTCGAGTCTTTGCGGAACTCAAGGTGCAGATGATTGCCCGTTGACGCCCCTGTACTGCCAACCATACCAATAGACTGACCAGCCTGAACCTTATCACCCTTAGACAGATAACTAGCCTGCTTCATATGAGCGTAATAGGCTCTGATTCCGTCACTCTGCTCTATTACTACATAATAACCAAATCCGCCTGCCTCAAATGCTTTGTTTACAACAGTGCCGGAGGCAACCGCTATGATCTGAGAACCGCCGGGAGCCGCAATATCAATGCCCTTATGAGTGTGGTTTCTGTCCTCAGTTTCACCGAAATACGAGGTGATTCTCTTGGACATTTGGAGCGGCCAGATATATGATCCGCCGCCGTTAATCGGATAGCTTGTAAATGCCTTTACATAATCCCCGCAAATATAAGCGTTCTTTCCGTTGGGAAGCTTAATCATATACCATCCGTTTTTAACAGATGTGTAGGTATAAACCTCGTTTTTGTGTACTTCGCCGAGAATCGCACTGGAAGTGGACGCGCCCGAGCGTGCATTCAATGTATTTGCAGTAATAACTATCTTTTTTGAGCTTGATGTGCTGTTGTTATTTCCTGTATTGCTTGAATTACTGGAATTACTCGAGTTGCTCGAACTGCCGCCGGAACTATTTGAGTTGTTTGAGTTGTTTGAGTTGTTTGAACCGCTCAGTTTTACATAATCCGATAAAACCCAGCCGCTCTTGGAGCCTGAAAGCTTCACCTTATACCATGTACCCTGTTTGTCTGTAATATTGACGGTCGCACCATTTGAGAATCCGCCGACTATCGCATAATTAGTACCCGGACCGCTTCTTGCGTTGAGATATGACGCAGTAACCGTTCCCTTGCCTGAAAATGAGCCTGTACCAAAAATAGCGTCATATGTAGCGTCATCAACCGCGCCCGTAGCTTTAAGACCGTTGTCCTTTTGAAAGGCAGAAACTGCGTTCTTGGTTATATTACCGTAATATCCTGTGCAATTAGCATTGAAATAACCCTGATTTTTAAGCTCAGTCTGAAGCTTAACCACTTCTGTGCCGGACGTGCCGGGAGAAATAGAAGCTGCGCTGACCGCAAATGAACTGCCTGCGCCCCCGATTATGAGGAAAGCCGCAAAGGCCGCCATTATGGAAGCAAGCTTCTTTCCGCTTTTAGTATGAAAATACATTGGATAAATCCTCCGTGATTTAGTAATATTATAACCGTATGCAATACTTGGTATGGTTACAATGTTGTAACAATTATAACATATTAATTTTGCAAAATCAAATATATATGCCATAAAATTGGAATTTCTAACAATTTCATAATTTTTCTTTCAAAAGTATAAATTATTTATATATATATATTATAATATATTATTCAAATTGAGACTTTTAGTCTTATCCAACAGCACATCATTTCTAATGTACTATAATACTTTCTATACCTTTTCCACATACAGACATGCAATATTTTACAATTTCATCATCTGTATAGTAAATATTTTTCACGAAAACATCATTTGATTTCACTTTTATGTTACCGTTGTGATGAATTATATTTGAACTGCCTAGCTTTGTTGAGCTTAAACAGTCACGCAGACCGATTTCTGAGGCAGTGGAAAAATCAAATCCTCCGGATATTCCCACGCCGCAGAATTTCAGAAAAGCCTCCTTGGCTGTCCATATTTCAAAAAAACGCTCGCAGCTCTGCTCAGCTCCTGTCGAACCGCACATATAGCTTTTTTCGTCATCGGTAAAATATCTTCTGACCACCGCATCACTATAATCCCGAACAAATTCAATGTCAACACCGATCTGCTCCGTGCAGAACGCCGCCGCAACCACACTGCCGCAGTGTGAAACATTGAAGTATAAAGGATTTCCCTCTATGTACGGCTTGCCGTGAGAATTGAAAAGATATTTGATTTCCGAGGTCGAAATTCCGGTGACATGCGCAACATGCCCGGTTACAAAATTCCTTGCGATTTCCGACACAGCCTTCTTCCTGCGCACCGAAGAACAGCTCTCAAATTCGCTCAAATCCGCACGAAAAACAAAAATCTCGGCACAGCTCACTTCATTCACACAGCTTTCTGAAAAAAATTAACAATCAAATTAAAAATATGTCTTTTAAAACACAATGATAAATATTATAATATAAATCAATGTATAATTCAACTAATAATTTTTCAGGGGTGATATTTTTGCAATTTTTGCAATCCGTCAAGAAGGAAGACAGCAAACTGTCATTTTTTGGCAAAGCAACGAGAATATGGATCGCGACCGTGCTCTGCATGGCTATAGCTGCAATGAATTTTTCTTTGATATTTTTTCAGCCTGACCACAATGACAAGGATGATATTGTAATCGTACTCGATCCCGGGCACGGCGGCGTGGATATAGGCGCATACAACAGTGCGCTTGGACTTTACGAATCAGAAATCAATCTGAAAATAGCCATCGCCTGCCGCGACATACTTATGCATTACGACGGAGTCAGAGTTTACATGACGCATACCGGCGTGCGCACACGTCAGGGCGATGCCTCTCTGCGCAACCGCATAAATGTCGCCCAAGAGGTGGGCGCGGATATATTTATCAGCCTGCACATAAACTCAGCCGACAGCAAAACGGCTCACGGCGCAGAGATTTATGTGCCACACACAACCTACAAAGCCGAATACAATCAGAAATGCACCGAGCTTGCAAACAAAATTCTGGATAATTTTAAAAAACTCGGTCTGGGAAGCCGCGGTGTTAAGGAGCGTAAAAGCGGCGGCGCGCGAACATATACCTATGACAACGGAACAAGCGAAGTCGGCGACTATTATTATGTAGTCGGTGAGCCGATACGACGCCTGGGGATTCCGGGCATACTGGTGGAGCATGCATTTATTGAAGGAGACTCGGATTTTCTTGACAGCGACGAGGAGCTTGAGCTGCTGGGCAAGGCTGACGCCGAGGCTATTGCTGAATATTACGGTCTTACTCTGAAAGATGAATATAAACATGTTTCGTCACAAGAAACAAGCTCACATACTGCGGATGCAGGCTCGAATATTTCTTCGGATGACAACGGCGGTTTTACTTCCGAAGAAGACATGGACGAGGAGGTCGCGGCTGTCGAAAGCATGATAAACGCGCTGCCCGACAATCCCACAGCAGATGATTATGAACAGATAAACAAAGTACGCGCGGCGTTTGACGCACTGGGCGACAATAAGCAGAGTTTAGTAAGCGCGGAATTGTATCAAAAGCTGTGCAATGTAATTACAGCGTGCGAAAATCTCAGACTTTCCGTGAGAATAGCTGTTAAGCAAGGCTCCGAGATGGCTATTGACCGAGTAAACAACAAGCTGCTGAATGTTGAAACCGCCAAACAGAATTCCGGCAAGATCACGGTATTCTCAATAATGCTGGAACTGGAGCTGTATATCTCCCCCTCTGCCCCCGAAAAATATCAGGACGAAACCAATCTCGATTACCGCATCGTGAATCCCGACGGCGACCTGCTTGAATACAGCGACACTGTACCCAACGGCTCAGTAATATCAATAGTGTGCGACAATGAGGTACTCGATTCACTAACATTGGTTATACTATCGTAACCGGCAAAAGGAGGACATTCCGCCTTGAAAAAGGAAGAAAAAAATCTGCTGATAACAGGCTTTATCTGCGCACTGGGCTGCCTGTTCATAGCAATTTACAACTCCGCGCAGGCGGCTTTTCTAAACGCAGATGTGATACCGTCATCAGAGTATAAAGCCGCAGTGTCGGTCAGCGACAGTATGTCATCCATGCAGGAAAAATCTGATGACGGTTCATCCTCAGCCGCCGCGCAAACAACTGTGAATATCAACACCGCGTCAGCAGAAGAACTTTGCGAGGTACTTCCTGGAATAGGCGAGGTCAAGGCCAAAAGTATAATCGAATATCGCGAAGCCGCAGGCGGCTTTGACTCGGTAGACGAGCTGCTGAACGTCAAAGGAATAGGAGAAAAAACTCTTGAAAAAATTCGCCCCTACTGCCGCTTGAAAGATTAAATGATAATTTACCATAGAGTACGCAACAATGGGAATCCAAGGGGACTGGTCCTCTTGGCGGGGTCGAGGGGCAGAGCCCTTCGTGGGGTCGTAGGGGCAAAGCCCCTACAAAACCAAAGTGTAGCAAAAACTTAAAATAGGAAACAATGCGAAGCTCGTGCAAAACTAACAAGAAAATCTTTGATTTTCGAGTGGACGTTGCGCAGATAAATTATGATTTAT
>JAQXFQ010000174.1 GCA_029005175.1 Bacillota bacterium | reverse complement strand
CTTTCCGGATGTATCGGAAGGCAGGATTTCATCAAAAGCCCGCTTCGATGCTTTGCAGAGCTTGATTGCATCCTCATGCTCCTCGTAGTACTTCATCCGGTTAGTAACAATACTTTACATTGCTGAAAAATTTGCTATACTCCATTAAAAATGGTATTGGAGGACGCAGATATGCCACGCTACATTGTCACGCTGACAAACGATGAAATACAGGAGCTGAAAGCATTAATACAAAAAGGCGGAAAGGGTTACTGCATAGAGCTTGCGCAGATACTGCTAAAGTTGAACCGGAAGCCTGACAAAGTAGATTCCGTGTATGTCCGCAACGATGTTGCAGATGTTTTCATGATTTCTGAACCCCTGGCAGGCATGAGGGAAACGGTTGTGACACAGACTCGCACAGCACTGTATTTTGCAGAAATTCTCCGGTATACTTCCGACACCCTGTACCCACGGACGGAAAAATAGTCCTTGGGATACACTGAATAAAGGCGTAGCCGTCGATTCCACGCGCGAAAATCCGCCACTGAGCGGGGTGTGAAGGGAATGTCAAGAAAAGTGTGTAAGTATTTTTGCTCTTACCTTTTTGCGGGTTGAGGGTGGTTTCTCTGTATATATTCTTGTTAATAAATAACAGTTCGAACAAGTATCTCAATAACTCGGTTGATTGTGTTCCTTTCTCTTTGTAGAAATTTGATTTAGATAATACCTTTTGATTTTCGTATTACACAATATCCAAATGAAACTCACGCATTTAACTCTCGCTATCAATATCTGTATTTTCAGTTACGATTAACTCAATACCTTTGTGCCCCCATTGATATTTTTTGGTGCCTTTTTCATTGGTGCCGTTATACCAATGAGCGAGCTCTGTTTTTTTTGGATAGACACATTCCAGAACCGCATTCAATTCCTTGCCGAATTTTTCGAGTGTTATGTCATACAAAAAAAATTCACTTTTTTGAAATACCTGAAACAGTGTATCTGTTAATTCTCTTTTTGTTTTATCGCCTATTAAGCAATATTTTTTCAAGAAACGCGCGATGGCATAACCATAAGGATTTGCCTTTGGAAAAAGCTCCGGATCGTTCTTTGGAAAGCACCCGCTAAACTCATAATTATTAGCTCTCAGACGCTGATAAGCCTGCATCGCTTTATATACAACTGCATCACGTTCCGGTATAAATGTTTCAATAATATTAGGGTTTAATTTATCCTTAGGGATTTCATATTTGAATGGAATAGGAATAAACCTTTTCATTAATTCTTCGGCAGGATCCCTTGTTATAAGAGGATAGTTAGAGGCAAATAAAAGCTTGCATTGATTATAAAATCTGGTATTTCCATCAGACAACATGTCATTGCCGGTAGCGCTTTTTATATTTTCGACAATTTTGCTGCCGAGTTTTCCTGAGTTCAGCTCCATCGAAATTAATAAGTGCTTATTTATCAGCTTTTTTGGGAAATCTTTGGTATTAAAATCGCGGATTGAAATCGAATCAACTGCATCATAATTGAAAAGCGTAGATATGAATTTACCGAGAACACTTTTCCCGCTGTCTCCGACTCCCTGTAATACTACAAAGCATTTTTTGCTCATGTCCGGTGTAAGATAATAACCTATAAACTCCCATATGCGATCAATCAATGTCTGATCTCCGCCTGAAATTTCATTGAGAAAATTATTAAAATTCGGACAGTTTTGATTCTTTCCAGCTGCATATTCTGCATTTACAATATATGTTGAGAAAAAACCAGGTGGCAAGATTTTTTTACCACTTACATCAATACATGGAATTAGATACGGATGAAGTATATGTACATGTATATAACTTTTTGTCAGCTGATAAAAATCACCCGATTGCAAATAATATACGCCGTCTTTGAATACAACGTATTGATTTGCAAAAGGAATTTTATCAGAAATAATAAATAATTGACATGAACGTAGAATCTTATAAATATCTTTGACAAAATTCGTGCTTCGGGAATTTATAAATTGATTAAATGGTTGTGTATTATAGATAAATTCACAAAATGCGGACTCATTAAATTCTTGAAAATATTGCTCATTAAATTTGTATAATGAGTTTCTGAATTTTACAATATAATCTCTATAGCTGTAAACAATAGCACAAGCTATTTGATAGGCAGTATATCCCTTTGCCGGAAGGTTTGTTTGTTCATTTTGGTTCATTGCCATCTCTCCACGTTTATTATTAGATGTCGGTAATTATAACATAAATCAAAAAAATATTCAAGTTTTGTTCGTTTAAAAAGACAAAATATAACGATATGCCTAATAAATATTATTACATTTTGTTTTTTATTCATTTTACCGACATCCATATACTTGGGTAAAAATAAAAATTTACAATGATATATTATCTCCATGAGACCACATAAGTGTGGTCAAAAATAACGCTCCGAGCCTCAGAAACCCGGAGCCATTTTTATTTTACGGAGGTAAGTATTATGAACAATTCCGAAACTACCGAACGCTGCAATTGCTGCCGGGATGATTTTCCGATTTCGGCTATGGTGTCCATCGATGACGTACTGCTCTGCGAGGACTGTTATGAACATGAAACCATGGCATGCGACCACTGTGGAGAACGAATCTGGTGCAGTGACAGCGTATGCGATGATTCAACAAATATTTGTCAGGCCTGTTATGATGAATATTATACACGCTGTGACAGCTGCAATTGCTTAATACGTAATGATGACGCATGCTACATTGACTGCGATGATGACACACCATACTGCTGTAATTGCTTTGAGCAGATTGAGGACAGCCGCAAAGCTATTCAGAACTATTACTACAAACCCGATCCAATATTTCACGGAAACGGAAAAAGATTTCTAGGTGTCGAGCTTGAAATTGATATTGGCGGTGAATGCAGCAGCAATGCCCGCGAACTTTTGGATATTGCAAATAATGATGATAACGGAAACATGTATATCAAGCACGACGGTTCGCTTGAGGAAGGTATGGAGCTTGTCACACATCCTATGACCCTCGGCTATCACATAGATATAATGCCGTGGAAAGACGTTATGTCAATGGCGGTCGAGCTTGGGTATCGTTCTCATCAAACTGCAACCTGCGGCCTTCATGTCCACGTCAATCGTGACAGTCTCGGGTGCGATGAAGAGCAGCAGGAGGAAACCATCGGCAGAATACTCTTCTTTGTGGAAAATCATTGGGACGAACTGCTCAAATTCAGCCGCCGCACAAACAGTCAGATGGAACAATGGGCGGCAAGATACGGACGCAAGGACAGTCCTAAAGAGCAAATGGATCACGTCAAGAAATCTTATTCCGGACGCTATAAGGCCATAAACCTTCTTAACAGAGCAACAATCGAATTCAGACTTTTCCGCGGAACACTGCGTTACAATACACTCATCGCCACCTTACAGCTTGTTCATGAAATCTGTGAGGTGGCTTTTTATATGTCTGACGAAGAAATGTCGAGATTGACTTGGAGTGACTTTGTTATCAGAATCGGCGGTCAGAATTATCCCGAACTGGTGCAATATCTAAAAGAGCGTCGGTTGTATGTTTCTGAGCCTGTAACTTGTGAGGAGGATATGTGAAATGTGTTGTTTATTCGGTATTTTAGACTATAAGAAAAATCTGACAATGAGACAACGGCAGACAATATTGAAGGTGCTGTCAGCCGAATGCGAAGAACGAGGCACCGATGCAACAGGAATAGCCTGCTATGTCGGCGATCACCTCTACATTCAAAAAGCTCCGCGTCCTGCCCATAAAATGAGGTTCAGACTTTTCAACCAGGCACGTTACATAATGGGGCACACAAGAATGTCTACACAAGGCAGCGAAAAATTTAACTTCAACAATCATCCGTTTGATGGGCATATCCGCAGTAATTCATTTGCACTTGCGCACAACGGCGTTCTTCATAACGAGAATGAACTGCGTGCTAAGTATAATTTGCCGCCCGCAAAGATTGAAACCGACAGCTATGTTGCCGTGCAGCTGCTGGAGCATTACGGTGAGGTTAGCTTTAATTCGCTTAAACAGATGGCGGAGGCGGTGCAGGGAACATTTACGTTTACCGTACTTGACCATCAAAGCAATATTTATTTCGTCCGTGGAAATAATCCTATGTGTATCATGCATTTTCCAAAGCCCGGATTTTATCTCTACGCCTCCACAAAGGAAATATTGATGCGAGTACTTGGGATTCTTAAATTTGACAAGCTGAGTTTTGACGAAATCCAAATTCAGCAGGGAGACATCCTGAGAATAGCGGCGGACGGCAGTATATCTTGCGATAGATTCAATGACGCCAATATCTCCAATTACAGCCGATTTCTATTCGATGACTTTGGAGATTATCCGCCTATTCCCTATTCCTCAAATGATGATGAATACATCAACCAACTGCTTGAATATGCAGACTACAATGGCATTGACCGAGCTTCTTTAGAAAAACTTATCGGAGCAGGTTTCGATTGGATGAGCATTGAAGAAATTATTTATGCTCCTGATGTAATACAGGAATACCTCGATATGGTGCTCTGCGATTCGGAAATATGAGGAGGTGGCTCGAATTGAAAGTATTATTATTTGAACCGGGTAAGCTTGCTATCGAAGCAGACATCAGCGGCGATTTGAAATCAATGCAGAGTATTGTCGGCGGAATGATAGAAGTGACATATCCGTTTAATGAGCAGGCGGCGGTTGTCTGCAATGACGAGGGGTTGCTTATGGGACTGCCGCTCAATCGCAAGCTGAATGATTACATGGTTATCGCAGGAACGTTTTTCATCTGCGGCATAGATGAGGATAGCTTTACAGACCTTAGTTCTGACCTGATGGAAAAGTTTAAAAATGAATTCCTTTATCCGCAGATATTCTTCCGTGTGGGTGATAATATTGTTGCCGTTCCGTATGCTCCTAAGTGATACATCTGAGTTATTATTGCGCATATTAAATTTTAAGGATACATTGAAAATCAATTTTTCCAATGGTGTATAGCAAAATATTTTTATGCACATCTGTTTTTATTACTTGATTAAAAATTCATTGTTTTACAGTAAAAAAGCAGTGTTCAAAAATGCATATCTGAGCGCACATGGAGTCAAATAATTAAAAAGTATTATTGAATAACATATAAATAATTTCTTTTGTGAAAGGTGGTGAACCGATGTTCTCCATAATGAATGTGTTTTCGTTGCTGTAATACCTCTACGTTTAAGAAATTACAAAATGTCGGCAAAGGATGTGATGATAAATATGTTTGAATTATACGATGATGTGCTTGAAATTGAGGATGTATGCGAAATCTTGAAAATGAGCCGAAACTGTGTGTATGCTGTACTCAAATGCGGCGAGTTGAAAGGCTATCAACAAGGCAGAATCTGGAAAATCCCAAAACAAGCCGTAATTGAATTTGTCAAGAAAAAATCGGGTTTAAAATAATGATTTAAAAAGAGTTGTCTCATTGCTCACAGAGAGTATTGAAACAACTCTTTTGTACATTTACGGGAGGAATTTTTATGTCTAAAGCAAGATATGACGGCGAAGGCAGTATTCGTCTGCGGAAAGACGGTCGCTATGAAGTGCGAGTTTCGGGCATTGACTTCGAAACCGGAAAGCCTGTTCGTATTTCCCGATATGCCAAAACAGAAGAGGAGGCTATTCATCTCTTACATAAACTGAGTTTTTCAGTCGGAAAAGATAATCGCATACACAGTCAAAGTATAACCCTCGGAGACTGGCTTGATTTTTGTATGGAAGTGTACATGAAAAATACTCTCAAACAGTCCACACGCATGAGCTATGAAACTTATGCAAAACGCCACTTTAAGCCCGCACTCGGACAGCTGCGTCTGATTGATATCACACCGCAGCTGCTGCAAAAATTTTACAACTATAAGATGGAAACGGAGAACCTGTCTCCCAAAACAATCAACAACATCAATTTGTATTTGCACAAGGTATTGGAACAGGCGGTCAAGGAGGGAATTATCCTGTCTAATCCCGCCTCTGCTTTAAATCTGCCGCATTCAAGACGACCTGATATTGAAATTTTGACCCGTGATGAGCAGGCAATGCTGGTTAGGGCAAGTTATAATGACCGCTACGGCGTATTTATCCGACTGGTGCTGGTAACAGGACTTAGACTGGGTGAGCTGCTCGGGCTTATGTGGGAGGATATTGATTTTCGCAAGAGTATGCTTCACATTCGACGTACCTTAAATAGATTGCAGATTCCCGACCT
>JAQXFQ010000173.1 GCA_029005175.1 Bacillota bacterium | reverse complement strand
CATCCTTTCCGCAATGGAATTATCGGCGCATTGCGGATGTAATATTCACCTGCAATACGCCTTATCCGAATTATTTATTTAGAGCCTATCCGCAAATCATCAGCACACATCTTGCTTGCATATTTTCCGTCATTTTGCTTTAAATTTTTTTGACATACGTCAGTATGCCTGCAAAATTTTAAAGCATCTGACGAAAAATCTGACTGCGCAATCTGTATACTTCTAATTTACGGATAGGCTCTTAATTCCGACACCGCAGTTCCATTGACATCATAACATATATTGTATCGTCAATTATGCCGTTTTATGACGAACGGCATTATATTGAAAGCGCAGATGATTACTCAGCGTCGGAAGCCTGTGGAGCTACATAATTTGCGCTGTCGCGCACAACGTCAACTGCCTTTTCAACAGCTACGTCCTTCTTGAGACCATCAACGGGAACTATTTCCTTAACCTTCTCAACTTCCATGTTATACATTTTTGCGAGATCCTCAAATTCCTTATCGCAGTCCTCGTCGCTCACCTGAATATTTTCAAGCTCTGCAATCTTTTCGAGTGCAAGGCGAAGCTTTACCTGATGGATTGCCTTATCTCTGAACTGACCTCTGAGAGAATCCATATCAAGACCTGTGTATGAGAAATAGTCGTTGATATTCATGCCGTTTGACTGGAGCTGATAAGAGAAGTCGCGGATGTTTTCGTCAACCTTCTTGTCGTACATAACCTCGGGAATATCTGCCTCCACAAGGTCGATAAGCTGGTCGATGAGCTTGTTGTCAGCGTCGTCCTTAGCCTTTTCTTCGGCCTTTCTGAGCATGTCGGCTCTCACGCTGTCCTTGTACTCTGCAAGTGTGTCAAACTCGCTGACATCCTTTGCAAATTCATCATCAAGAGCGGGAAGCTCTGTCATCTTGATTTCCTTGATCTTTACCTTAAATACTGCGGGCTTGCCCTTGAGATCCTCAGAGAAATAATCCTCGGGGAAAGTGACATTGACATCGAAATCCTCGCCGATGCTGTGACCGACCATGCCCTCTTCAAAGCCGGGAATAAACTGATGTGAGCCGAGCTTGAGTGTGTAATCCTCAGCCTTGCCGCCTTCAAATGCAACGCCGTCGCAGAAGCCTTCAAAATCAAACTTAACTGTATCGTCCATCTGAGCGGGTCTGTCATCAACATTTACAGTTCTGCTGTTGCGCTCCTGTATCTTCTTCATCTCGTTTTCGAGATCCTCGTCGGTAACAACAGCCTCAGCCTTTTCTACTGTAAGACCCTTGTAGCCTTCGATCTTAACCTCGGGCTTTGTGATGAACTTGGACTTAAATACAACCTCGCCCTCAAGTGAAACCACTTCGGCGCTGTTTACATCTATAACCTCTTCACCGAACTCAGCGACAGCCTCATCGACAGTGGAGCTGTAAACGCTTTCAACAGCTTCCTGTGTAAAGACAGGACCGTACATCTTTTCAATAACATGCATAGGAGCCTTGCCCTTGCGGAAACCGGGGATATTGTACTTGCGTACTTCCTTGCGGTAAATTCTGTTGGTTTCTGCCTTGAGAGCTTCTGCACTTGCGGTAAACTCTACTTCATAAGTAGTACCGTCGATCTGTGTTTTTTTAGTTATCATTTTGCGTATCCTCCGTTTGACTTGATAATTAACCATGTGGCATGACATTGTTAAAATCAGAAAACATACCTTCCGGAATTTTATACTATTGTCACCAAGTAATTATATCAAGTAAAATTGCATTTTTCAAGCAATTTCTTACAAAATATATGAATGAATTGTAACAATCGTTATAATTTTATCAACTGACGGTTATTTCAATATAAGTTGGGGAAAAAAGCCGACATAATCAGCCGAAATCAGCTTCATGTCAATACCGCCTACATCTCCGATTATCGCCTTGCCGCGAGCCGCCCCGTGCAGGTGACCGTACCAACAGCGTTTGATACCGTATCGTATAAGCACATCCATTATCTCAGTGCAGACATAATCGCCGTAAACAGGCGGATAATGCAGGAAAACCAAAGGCTCCCTGCCCATAGCCAATCCCGCCTTTATAGATGTTTCCAGCCGTCCAACCTCACGCAGCAGAACGGTCTGTTCGTCCGCCGGGCAGTCATACGACCATCCGCGAGTGCCGCATATCGCGTAATCTCCGTATTCATAGGCATTGTTGAATAAAATAAGCATATCGTCAAAGCCGTTCTGAGCCAGCATTTCATCCATTTTCTTTTTTGTGCTCCACCAGTAATCGTGGTTGCCCTTTATCAAAATTTTTTTGCCGGGAAGAGCATGAAGAAATTCAAAATCAGTCCGGGTGTCTCCCAGCTTCATAGCCCATGAAATATCGCCGGCAATAACCACTGTATCGTCCTCTTGGACTATGGAATTCCAATTTTCCTGCAGGCGTTGCTCATAGTTTTTCCAGCCGGAAAATTTATCCATTTTTTTATTTTCTCCCAGCGACAGATGCATATCGGCAATAACAAAAAGTGACATTTTATCACCAGCCTTTTATTTTAAATTCAATGAATATTTTATGTTTACCGCGGCAATAATAATCATCGGACAGGCGTAAATGCCGTGCCCGAAAAAATTATTAATCTTACGGAGTGATTGACATGTCTCTTAATGAAATGAAAAAAAATTCGGATTGCAATTGCTATGAGCGCGTAAACCACATCAAATGCGATGTTAAAAACTGCACCTATCATTCAGAGGGCGACGTTTGCCACGCTGAAATGATACACGTCAAGCCGTCATTCGCCACAAGCGAAAACGACACCTCCTGCGGCACATTTCAGGCAAAAGGCTAAGACATTCATAAAACAATGCTAATGATTTAAATAACAGTGCCCCGACAGTAATTATTCTTGCTGACGAGGCACTGAATTATTACATATATGAGCCTGTTTAGTATCTCTTCGCGCACGGCTTGCTTGCATATTTTGCGCCATATTTTGTGAATTCACCTTGCAATACGAAAGTATGGCTGCGGTGAATTCCCTTCATCTGGCACAAAATCCGACGGCGCAATCCCCACACGCCGAGATACTAAACAGGCTCTAAAAATTTGAGAACAAAATCAATCTATGCCGAGCATATCCAGCACAGTTTCGCGCATAGTGTCGCTCGTGCACACTCTGTCAAATCTGACTGCCTTGCCTTTGAGGGTTGCGAGCGGTGCGGGTGTTTCAACACCGGAAACCCTGTTGAGGTTTTCGAGCATTTCAAATTCATCCTCAGTCACCTTTTCGGGCGCAACGGCTCCAAGCACGGCGGGAGCAAACTTATACGGGCTGGCTGTAGATGCAATAACGGTGGGAATCTCACTGCCGAATTTCTCAGCATACTGCTCATAGACATTCAAAGCAACGGCCGTATGTGTATCCGAGAGGTAATTCTGAGATACAAATACATTCTTTACGGTAGCCTGTGTTGCGGCGTCGTCGCAGCAGCCCGCCCAGAAGAGTTCATTTATCTTAGCCTTGACATCATCGTCAACCTCATATCTGCCTGTTGCAGCGAGGCTTTCCATCCAGCCCTTGACCCTTGCGCTGTCGCAGCCGCTGAGGTCATAGATAAGTCTTTCGAGGTTGCTGGATTTGAGAATGTCCATGGTGGGCGACATAGTTGTGTAGAAGTTTCTGTTTCTGTCATAAACGCCTGTTCTGATGAAATCGGTGAGAACATTGTTGGCGTTTGAAGCGCAGATGAGCTTATTGATAGGCAGACCCATTTTCTTTGCGTAATATGCGGCGAGAATGTTGCCGAAGTTGCCTGTCGGGACAACGACATTTATCTTGTCGCCCTTGTTCTTGATAACGCCCTTGTTCATAAGGTCGGCATAAGCAGATATGTAGTAAACTATCTGCGGAGCAAGACGACCCCAGTTGATAGAGTTAGCCGAAGAGAATGCCATATTGTGCTCGGCGAGAACCGAAGCGATTTCAGGATTTGTAAAAATCTTCTTAACGCCGGTCTGAGCATCGTCAAAGTTGCCCTTGATTGCGCACACGCCGACATTTTCGCCCTCCTGAGTGACCATCTGCATTTTCTGAATAGAGCTTACGCCCTCAACAGGATAAAATACGATTATCTTTGTGCCGGGAACATCCTTAAAGCCCTCGAGTGCCGCTTTGCCCGTATCGCCGGAGGTGGCAACGAGTATAACGATTTCCTTGCCCTCGCAGGTCTTTTTGACCGAGCGTGTGAGCAGATGCGGCAGAAGCTGGAGTGCCATGTCCTTGAATGCGCATGTAGGACCGTGCCAAAGCTCAAGCACGAATCTGTTTTCTGCTATATCAACCACGGGAGCGACATCCGTGCTGCCGAACTTACCTGTGTATGCGCCGTTTACACACTCCTGAAGCTCCTCTTTGGTGAAGTCCGTTAGATATTTGCCGAGGACATCCACAGCTCTGTCGCGGTAATCCATTTTTGCGGCATTGCAAAGCTCGTCGTATGAATATTCGGGTATAGACTCGGGAACATAAAGTCCTCCGTCGGGAGAAATACCCGCAGCAATAGCCTGTGCAGCCGTTACTTTAACCGAATTATCTCTTGTACTTGTGTAATTCATTATCATGACCTCGATTCAAAATTCGATTGTAAAATCTCATTGAAAATTTTATCAGATATTTCCCATTCTGTCAACGGCTAAAGATTTTTTTATCACATAACACAAAAAATAATGCAATATCCTTTTTTCTTATGTACGAACTAAGAACCTATTCGCAAATAATCAGCACACATCCTGCTTTCATGTTTTACGTCATTGTGCTTTAAGGATACGCTGAATAAAGGTGCAGCCATAGTAATTTATCTGAGCGAAAACCGTACTTAAATCTATCCCCATAGCGTCTGCCGCGCCCCACAGCAGTATCAATACCGCCGCGATTGCCGTAATATAAAACGCAGTCTTGGCGATTTGCTTAACTATACCGAACGCAACATACAGCATTATACCGCCTAAAATAATCTGAATTATTCCATCCATAAAATCAAGCTCCCTTCTGAATATTCATTTTGCTCAATATAATTATAATACATAATTGTCGGATTTTTAAGTTAAAATAATGATACTTTTATTACGCATTTGTTTTCAAGGGATAAAGCTTGCGTGTGGTTGTGCAATAGCTCAAAAAATCACTGCAGAGATTTCAATTTCCGCAGTGATTTTTTCGGGTTGATATTATAACACCACTTGTATATTAAAGAATCGCATCATAAGTAAGCGAAATTGACGTCACCAGGTCGCTCTCGGCGTCCATATAGAATATCATAGAATAATAGCTTCCGGAATATTTGGTTTGCTCATCATTCCATTCAAGCGGGTCAAAATAATAATATTCAATGGTGTATTCATTTTCATATCCATTGTCAACGCCCCATTTGTTAATGTAAGCGTACTGGATTTCTTCCATAGGTTTTTCCTCGATAAAAGCCTCACTGGTATAACTGCCGTAAACATAACTTCCGTAACAGTCCTCAAGCCCTCCAAAATAAAGCGGGAGGTTATCCTCCGACTTGGTAAATACGTAAAACAACTCCTCCGACGATGAACCTGCGCTCAATCCGTTTGCAAATTTATCGCTTTCAGAGCTTGAATTAATAATGCCAAGAGTAAGCTCATCACCTCCGCTCACATCATAAAAGGTAAGGCTCAAACTGCCGTATTTCATATTGGTGTATTTTCCATAGATAAAATCGTCATTAGCATTGGTGAGCTCGCTGTCAGGCTCTCCAAGTATCGCCTTAACCTCGTCTACGGTCATACACAGTCTGATTTTGTCATTAACCGTCAAATCTGACTTGCCGAACTTGTGCGGTATGAATTCATCTGATGATACACTTGATACGTCATCAGAGCCGTTATCGGAGCATCCGCCCAAAATCGCGATGCAAGCCGAACTCATTATAATGCTTGCCAACAGTGTACAAATAACTTTTTTAAACATAACAAACACCTCATTATTATAAATTGAGCGAATATGTAAAATTGCACAATAAATCATAATTTAACTGATTGACGTCCACTCGAAAATCAAAGATTTTCTTGTTAGTTTTCCACGAGCTTCGCATTGGTTCCTATTTTAAGTTTTTGCTACACTTTGGTTTTGTAGGGGCTTTGCCCCTACGACCCCACAATGGGCGCTGCCCCTTGACCCCGCCAAGAGGACCAGTCCCCTTGGATTCCCGGCGTTGCGTACTCTATGTTAAATTATGATTTATTTGTGTATTTTGCCGATTTATGCAATCATGCGAAGTTCTCCCCGCTCTCGGTCAAAATTCTTTCGCGAACTATATCGCAGACATCGTAATCCCTGCCGAGCAGTGCGGAAAAACCCTTTAGAATTATATTCGGATTTATGTTCAAGCCCGTGCCCGACGGCAGTTTGATGTTCAGCACGGCAACTGAATCCTGCTGACTGACGGAAAAATCCATTACATGCGGCTTTATGTCAATATCGACGAGCTGCTTCTTTTTGTTTTTCTTCTGAACTATGATTTCCTCCTGCGACAAATATTCACTCAGCTTGCCGCACAAATCCTCACCGCTCACGCCGTCAATCGCCAGCGTAATTTTGTATTCGGCAGAATTGATTTCAGTCGCCTTTAATTGCTGATAATCCACCTTAGTAACCCTGATGCCCTCGCATAGCACGTTGTTTAAGCGGTTTTTTACCTCTTCAAAGCTCATGCTGTCGGTCAAACGAACGTCCATAGTCTCGCAAAGCCCCGCAGTTCCCAAAGAGAGCGGCATGGCGAAGGTCATAAACGGATGAGGGTTGAAGCCCTCTGTGTACCATATAGGCACACCCGCGCGGCGGATAGTTCTGGTCATACAGCGCATAAGGTCGAGGTGCGACATGTATTTAGCCGAGCCTGTTTTTTCAAAAAATATTCTTATGGGCAGGCAAAGAGTGCCTTGAATGTCAACCACATTTTTCATTTCACTTTTTAAAGACACTGCAAACACCTCCTGTCAGTTTGTTTGCACCGCAGCCGGCGCACTGCTGTCTGCAATTCGGAGTAGTTTCGGAATTGAGTGCCTTTTTGTGCTCCCGGATGAGAAATTCCTTGGTGACGCCGTAATCTAAATGATCCCACGGCAGAATCTCATTGTAATCTCGGCGGCGGTTTGCATAAAATGCAGGGTCAATGCCACATTCCTCAAAAACCTCAAGCCACTTGGGCAGCGAGAAAAATTCATCCCAGCCGTCAAACTTGCAGCCTTTTTCAAATGCCTTTACCAATACGGCACCGAGTCTGCGGTCACCGCGCGCAAAAACGGCTTCCAAAAAACTGGTGTCAGCATCATGCCAATTCAGCGTGATTTTTCGGCTCTTCACGCTGTCGCGGAGATGCTGCTGCTTCATATGAATGGTTTCTATGTCGTCCTGTGGCTCCCACTGGAACGGTGTGAACGGCTTGGGCACAAAGGTGGAGGCGCTTGACGTGACGTTGACACCCTTGCCCTTGGGCTTGTTGGGATTGCGGTAGAATTCATCCACCACTTTCTGCGACAGCACGCCGATGCCCTCGACATCCTCCAGTGTTTCGGTGGGCAAGCCTATCATAAAATACAGCTTAACACTTGTCCAGCCGCCCTCAAAAGCCGTGCGGCAGGTATTCATGACCTCTTCCTCGGTCACATTTTTGTTTATGGTGTTGCGCAGTCTCTGCGTTCCCGCTTCGGGCGCAAAGGTAAGACCGCCGCGGCGAACCTTTTGAAGCTTTTCGGTAAGTTCCTTGCTGAAGCCGTCAATTCTCAGCGACGGCAGCGCGACGCTGATGTTGTTCTGCTCTGTCCAGTTGAGCATATTGTCAAGCAGCTCGGGCAGCTCGGTGTAATCGCTCGAGCTGAGTGACGAAAGTGAAATCTCATCGTAGCCTGTAGTATCGCACAAGCTGCGGCTCTGGCAATCTATGGTTTTAAAGTCCTTCTCGCGGTTCGGGCGGTATATGTATCCCGCCTGGCAGAATCGGCAGCCCCTTATGCAGCCGCGGAATATCTCTGTAACAGCGCGGTCGTGAACTATTTCTATTATCGGCACGACAAAGCTTTCGGGATAATAAACCTTGCTCATGTCCTGAATTATTCTTTTGCGCACAACGGCAGGCGCACCGTCGCGCGGGGTGAAGGATTTAATAGTGCCGTCCTCGTTGTACTCAGTATCGTACAGCGACGGGATATAAATTCCCTCGATTTTTGCCGCCTCGCGCAGGAATTTTTTGCGGTCGAAGCCGTTCTTTTTATGCTCGCGGTAAAGGTCGAAAAGCTCCACGCTTACCTCCTCGCCCTCGCCGAGTGACACAATGTCGGCAAAGTCTGCAAGCGGCTCGGGATTGCATACGCACGGACCGCCGAATATCACCAGCGGATCGTCATTTGCCCTGTCAGCAGCCATAAACGGGATTCCCGAAAGGTTAAGCATTGTGAGAATATTGGAATAACTCAGCTCATACTGAAGCGTAAATCCAACAAAATCAAATTCAGCGAGTGAATCCCCGCTCTCCAGACCGTAAAGCGGAATTTTATTCTCGCGCATTTTTTTCTCCATGTCCGGCCACGGCGCAAACACCCGCTCGCACCACACATCGGGAATGGAGTTATAAAGTCCGTAAAGAATTTTCATTCCCAAATGTGACATACCTATTTCGTACACATCAGGGAAGCAGAATGCAAAACGAATATTGACATTCGCTTTATCTTTGACAACGCTGTTCGGCTCACCGCCGACATAGCGCCCCGGCTTTTCCACATTAAGCAAAAATTTTTCTATGTCTTTTCTAACCAATTAAGTTTCCTCCGAATTGTTTTATACGTTTAATTTTACAACATTTTCGCCCGCTTTGCAATAGCAAAAAAGAGGATATGCCATCGAAATGACATATCCTCTAAATATTACTGATTGCTTGAGCCGATGCTTTTCATTTATACATTCTCTTCATCTTTTTTCTTACTGCGGAATACAACAATGACAATCGATAAAGCCGATATGGCGCATGCTGCGGCACCTATTGCAAGCGGAATCGCGTCCTCACCTGTTCCGGGAACGGGAGGTTCGGGTTTCGGAGGCTCTTGGGTCTGAGTACAGGTAAACACCCAGTCTATCATTCCCACAGCACCGCTGTATTCGTTTCCCAAGGTTTCAGGGATTTTGAGCTGAAACGTCAGCGTTCCGCTGTCGCCCTGCTTGTATTCACCCAAACTAATGGGCGTGAGCATGCCGCTTTTACCACTCATTTTTCCACTATAAATCTGTTTAGTGGTACCGCTCGGATTTTTGTAGCTTACAGTGAGTGTGATCTGGTCAATCAGCTTTTCGGAAAGCGTTTTAAGCGCGCTGTCGGTTTTGCCTGTACTGTTTTTGGCATTATACGCAGCATATTTATCCAAAGCCGAAGCGTCCGCGTAAAGGTAAATATTAACGGTTTTTGAGTTTTCATTCGATACCTCAGCCGTACCGCTGATAGAGTCACCGGGCACGTAAATTTCACCCTCGTCAACCGCCTGATTGTAGGCATATGAGCCAAAGAAGTTCTCGGTATTCAAAAACGCGTCGACGCCGTTTTGAAGATATACATGCTCCTTGGAGCGGCCGTTGTATCCGTCGGCATTGGCCGCGCTTACGGCAAGATAACCGGTGGAGATGCACAGACATCCCGCCGCAAACAGGGCAAGAGCTCTTTTGAATTTATTATTCAAGCTGCACATCCTCCTCTCAGTTAAATACCAGCGATGTAGGCCATCCGATGATATTGCCGGTCGAGTCCTTCACCAGCTCACTGCCGATATACTCCGACTGCACGGCCTCCGCCTTTACAATTATGTGACCTTCGTAATTGCCGTATCTGTTCACATCAAAATCCGCACCAAGCTTGAATTTATCAAAGAGAGAATCCGCCGTTGCGCCCTTATTCAGCTCATACTGATAGTAATAGCATTCAAAGCCGTTGTATTCACTGCCGCTTGGGCACTGACCCTTGACCCAGCCGGATTTATACTGCGGCTGGATCAGGTCGGTGGAAACCTCAGTGGTTTCCACACCGTTGGCATTGAACCACTGCTTTTTTATAAACAAGCGAACGTAACATGGCTGATTGCCCGTGTTTTGCACGGAAACCACCTTGTCTACCTCTTGATTTGGAGTTACGCCGTCTACCCCATCATCGGGATATTCGTCGATAAGCTTTATTTTGATGCTGCCGATAGTTACCACGTTAGTCTCTCGCGTCATGGCACTGAATGCCGCCATAGTCACACCAACGCTTACCAAAGCAACCGCCACAATCAGTGCGCATAAGCCCGATAAAAATTTTTTATTTTTATTAATTTTTTTCAGAGCAATCACCTCCGATTGCAGACTATTTTAGAATTTAAGTCTGACTATTACGCCTTACCGCCGAGACCGGAGAGAATTACATCCTTCGCGTCATCGAGAGTAACAGTAGATTCCTTCTTTACGCCGTAACCGTTTACAGTAATCTTGAAGAGGAACTTCTGATATATATCACCTGTCTGAGGACCGTTTGCGTTGATAGTGGTCACATATGTTTCAGAAGCGCTCTTTTCTCTTATCGTAATTGCAGGATTAGGAGTTACAGATGTAAATATTGCGGTTGTATTATCAGTAGTAGCTGCACCCGTTGTGCCGCCATTGGCAGTTGAATCGCCGTAATTTTTCTCTGTTGAGTCACCGCCGTCAGCAGCAAGCGCGGTATTATAGTAGTAGTACTTATTTCCGTCAGCCTTAACGCCATCGGTGTACTCCGTCCAGCCTGTACCTGCCAAGCCGTTAATAGTAACGTAATTTATAAATGTAGAATAAGGAACATCTTTGTATCCACTGCCAATGTCGATTTGGAAGCTCAGCTTAGCGCCGGTCCATATCTCGTAATCCGTAGTATCATTATCAATCATAGGATTCTTTGCAATTTCTTCGCCCGGAGCCCAATCGTCAAACTTATCAAACTCTGCATCAGGCTCGATAACTTCACCGGTGATATTTCCGCTGGCTGTAAATGTATTGGTCTTGGTATTTGATCTGGCGGTCAAATATGCAAGGGTGGAGCCAACGCTTATCACAGCCACAAGTGCCGCTGAAATTGCAACCAAAAGCACCTTGCGTGCGCCTTTATTTTTCTTTTCTTTCATAATATTTATCCTCCTTGGAATAAAATAATATTTTATAGACTTATTTTTTCAAAATATACGTCAATGCTTCCGATTACATCAGCTTGTCAAGCTCGGTCTTAGCTGTAGCGTAAACAACAGCATCAGCCTGCACAGCAAAGCCCTCAAGCTTGATTTCAAATGTAGGCAGAGCATCCGCAAGAACCTCACTTCCGGAAGCATCAAGAATTTTATACTTGCCGCTTTCAGTCGCAAGTGCCTTCATTTCTATAGTATCAAACAATGTCGCTGTGCTTGCTCTGTTGTCAAGCTTGGTCTTGTAATAGAAAACTGTATTATTGGCATCTTTAGCTTCCCAGTCGGTTGTATTGAAGCCATCGGCAGCTGTAACGGCACTGTGAACCTGCGCACCTGTTGCAGCCAAGAAGTCTGCATAGTTTGTATATGTGTATGTTGTAGAAACACCACCAACTACAGCAGTAGCGGAGTAAGTTGCCTTAATTGCAACCCATTCCTGAGGGTCGGTAGTAGCTGTGGCAGAAGTATCAGAAGTATTGGAAAGCTTAGGATTTTTTGGTATAGACTGACCGGCGCTGTAGGATTGAGCCATATCCCGACCTTTTTGACCATCTGCCGGAACATCTGCGTCTGTATCATTCGGACCCATTTCTCCGTCCCATTTAACCTCGGAAAGCTGAACTGAGATTGTTTCGTTTGTAAATTCGTTTGTAGCCGAGCCCAACGAATTTTCAACAAGTGCATAGGTAATTGCCACTGAAGCTACTGAAACGAGAGCCAAAGTCAGCACTACAAGAAGTGTGTTTTTGATTTTCTTTAATTTCATAGAAAAATCCTCCTAATTTTTTTTATATTCAAGCGGCTTACACATACCGCTCAAACTGCATGTTTGTTTTTTAGCATATCGGGTTATCGCTTTACCATGTAACGGTTTTGACGTTTAAAGTCGGCGCAATCCCCCATGCTGTAGAGACTTCCGATGCGGTATAATCATCAGCAGTCCACTTTGATGAGTCAATCGACACCGCCTGCACCGTGTCGGCTATTACATCAATATTTATTGTGTATCCGTCAGGCAGATCTGCGGTGTTGCTTATTGATACATCTGAACCAAATAACTCAGTGGTAGATTCGCCGGGATCTATTATTGAATTGTAGTAATAATAGCCGTCAGCTCCATTAGTCCAACCGCTCGCGGTGGTAAATGAAGCTTGGCAGTTGTATTTGTAAGACACATTTACTCCTGACAGGTCATACACAGAGCAAACCACTGCCACTCGGACAAAGACAGGCTTTTTTTGAGAACCTGCGGGATTGCTTACCGTAGCACTCTTTGCTATGGTGGTAGCACCGCCTGTCAAACTAAACTCTGTCTGAGGCTCGACAATCTCGGTATCGGTATAGGTCATAGGCGCAAATTCATTTAATTTTTCCTCCGACCGCGCCGTGAGATATGCTCTCACCACCAGCACAGTGACGACAGAAAAGAGCAGAATTGCAAAGGTTCCCATAAAAACTGTCCATTTATCTTTATTGAAAGATATAGATTTATTG
>JAQXFQ010000172.1 GCA_029005175.1 Bacillota bacterium | reverse complement strand
ACGAGAAAATCGAAGATTTGCGAGTGGACGTTACGCAGATAAATTATGATTTATTTTTCTCTTGCTCATATTGATCAATAATAAATTTCCACTTTTCAGAGTTTAAACCGAAAAGTGGAAATTTTTACCTGTCAGAATATTTTTATTTTATCTGCATTACATCTTGACATGGAATGTGCGTGCGATAACCTCTTCCTGCTTCTCGCGAGTCAGCTTATTGAAATTGACAGCGTAGCCGCTTACACGTATCGTCAGCGACGGATAGAGGGTCGGATCATTCATAGCTGCAATCAGCTTTTCACGGTTGAGCACGTTGACATTGAGGTGGTGAGCATCCTGAACGAAGTAGCCGTCAAGGACATTGACCAGATTCTCCACACGATTGCTTTGGTCATGACCCAGCGCATCGGGAGTAATGGAAAATGTGTTTGAAATACCGTCCTGGCAGCAGCCGTAGTTCAGCTTTGCAACGGAATTCAGGCTGGCGAGCGCACCTTCACAGTCGCGGCCGTGCATCGGATTAGCACCCGGAGCGAAAGGCTGACCGGCGCGTCTGCCGTCGGGAGTAGAGCCTGTCTTGCGACCGTACATTACGTTAGAAGTAATTGTAAGAATGGAGAGTGTGTGCTTGGCATTTCGGTATGCCTTTGTCTTGCAAAGCTCTGAGTAGAAGTTTTCAACAATCCACTCCGCAATCTCGTCAACACGGTCGTCGTCGTTGCCGTATTTCGGGAAATCGCCCTCTGTCTTGTAGTCGACAATAATGCCTCGCTCGTCCTTAATAGGGGTGACCTTGGCGTATTTGATTGCACTGAGACTGTCTGCGAGAACAGAGAAGCCGCTTATGCCGAACGCCATCAGACGCTCCACCTCTGTATCATGCAAAGACATCATAAGACGCTCATAAGCATACTTGTCGTGCATATAGTGAATGACGTTCATGGTGTTTACATACAGCTTCGCCATCCATGCGCAGTATTTCTTGTAAACCTCGATAACCTCATAGTAATCAAGGGGCTTGTCATCGTCAAATACCTTGCCCTCGGGAGCGATCTGCTCGCCGTAAATCTCATCCTTACCGCCGTTGAGAGCCATGAGAAGAACCTTCGCCAGATTGCAGCGCGCACCGAAGTACTGCATCTGCTTGCCTGTCTGCATAGCAGATACACAGCATGCTATTGAATAATCATCGCCGTACATCTTGCGCATTACATCGTCGTTTTCGTACTGAATGGAATCGGTGTCGATAGATACCTGTGCGCAGAATTTCTTGAAGCCTTCGGGAAGCTGCTCAGACCAAAGAACAGTTATGTTCGGCTCAGCGGAGGAACCGAGATTATAGAGCGTTTGAAGCATACGGAAGCAGTTCTTTGTTACAAGCGTTCTGCCGTCGAGGTTCATACCGCCCTCAGAGGCTGTAACCCAGACCGGATCGCCTGCGAAAAGGTCGTTGTAATCGGGAGTTCTGAGGTGGCGGACAAGTCTGAGCTTGATAACGAGGTCATCAATAAGCTCCTGAGCTTCTTCTTCAGTCAGCGTTCCCTCTGCCATATCTCTCTCAAAGTATATGTCAAGGAATGTGGAGATGCGTCCGATGCTGTTGGCGGCGCCGTTTTGCTCCTTGATTGCGCCGAGGTAGCCGAAATACAGCCACTGTACAGCTTCCTTTGCGTTCTCGGCAGGGCGGGTGATGTCGCAGCCGTACTGCTCCGCCATTGTGATGAGCTGCTTCATAAATTCGAGCTGCTTGGCAACATCCTCGATGAGGTGGATATTTTCTTCGGTCATATCGCGTTCGCCGAGTTCCTTTTTGTCAGCCTTCTTCTGCTCGATGAGGAAATTCATGCCGTAAAGCGCTATTCTGCGGTAATCGCCGATAATTCTGCCGCGTCCGTAAGCATCGGGCAGACCTGTGAGGATACCGACGTGGCGGGCTTTGCGCATTGTTTCGGTGTATACGCGGAACACACCGTCGTTGTGAGTTGTGCGATACTGGAACTCGTCCTCGACTTTCTGACTGATTTTGTACCCGTATGCTTCGCAAGCCTGCTTTGCGTTGCGAAAACCGGCAAAGGGGTTCACAGCGCGCTTGAGAGGTGCGTCTGTCTGCAAACCGACGATAATATCCTCGTCGCTGACATATCCCGGCTTGTATGCAAGCAGTGAAGATACATGATCTGTATCAACGTCAAGAACTCCGCCCTTTGCGTTTTCCTCTATGAGCAGCTTCTTTACTATTTCATTAACACGCTTTGTGCGCTCGGTAGGCTCGCAAAGAAATGCGGCGTCGCCCTCATAAGGTGTATAATTCTTGGATATAAAGTCGCGCACATTGACCGTTCTGCACCATTCGCCTGTTTTGAAATTTCTCCAAGCTTCCATATTATAATAACCTCCTTAAAATAAAAAAGACCGCTCTGAGAACCCCCTGCATATTTTAGAAAAAAATCAAAATACACACTGAGTTTGCCCAGACGGTCGGCTCGCCGACTCTCCGATGCACTGTGTCAATTCACACGATACCGTCAGCAATCGAAGAATCGTTATCTCTTTGTCTATAGTTGAATTATAACATAGGAAATTTAATTTTTCAAGCGGAAATATCTATCAAAATCAGGCTTGATAAAACTTTGTCAAAATCACATATAATATATTAAAAAATATAAAATTACTTGCAAATATTGACATTTCATGTTAGCATATTCTTGCAGATAAAATTATAAAATATGATATGGGGGAATTAATTTGAGACTTGACAAATATCTCAAGGTGTCCAGAATAATCAAACGCCGCACCGTAGCCAACGAAGCGTGCGACGCCGGCAGAGTTGTGGTCAACGGCAAGCCCGCCCGCGCCTCCTACGATGTCAAGGTAGGCGACATTATCGAAGTGACGCTCGGAGCGCGTTCCATCAAAATCCGCGTGCTTGAGGTCAGAGAATACGCCACAAAGGAATCGGCAGACCGCCTCTTTGAAGCTGTCAACTGACAATATTCAAAAAACCGATTACAGTGCTGAAAATTTCGCACTGTAATCGGTTTTTTTATTTTATATTATTAATTAAAACAAACCGCTGCCGAAAATAGGTGCAAATACCAATGCCACGATAGTCATCAGCTTTATGAGAATATTTATCGACGGACCTGATGTATCCTTAAACGGGTCACCGACGGTATCGCCGACTACAGCAGCCTTATGAGCCTTGCTGCCCTTGCCGCCGTGAACGCCGCTCTTTTCGATATATTTCTTAGCGTTATCCCATGCGCCGCCGGAGTTTGACATGAATATTGCAAGCAGCACGCCTGTTACCAGCGAGCCTGCCAGCATGCCGCCGAGAGCCTGTGTGCCCAGCACCAAACCGACGATTATCGGCGAAGCTATTGCGATAACACCGGGCACGAGCATTTGCTTAAGTGCGGCGGAGGTGGAGATGCTGACGCAGGATTTATAATCAGGCGTACCCTTGCCCTCAAGCAAGCCGGGAATTTCGCGGAACTGACGTCTGACTTCCTCAATCATCTTGTTGGCCGCCTTGGAAACGCTGTCCATAGTGAGCGACGAGAAAAGGAACGGCAGCATGCCGCCTACCAGCAAGCCAACAATAACTTTAGGTTCGAGAATGTTTATCATTTCCATTGCGGGCTTGGTTGCCTGTGCATACGAAACAAAGAGCGCGAGTGCGGTCAATGCCGCCGAGCCGATAGCGAAGCCCTTGCCGATTGCCGCTGTTGTATTGCCCACAGAGTCAAGGCTGTCGGTAATATCGCGGACGGATTCGTCCAGACCGCTCATTTCGGCTATACCGCCGGCGTTGTCGGCGATAGGTCCGTATGCGTCGACCGCAACTGTAATGCCCGTAGTGGAGAGCATACCCACGGCCGCCAGTGCAATGCCGTAAAGACCGCATGACATGTATGCCACGATAACGCCCACGCAGATAAGAATTATCGGAATCAAAGTGGACTGCATGCCTACAGCGATGCCGCTGATAATTGTAGTAGCCGAGCCTGTTTCCGACTGGTCGGCAATCTTGCGGACAAACGGGAAAGAATCCGAGGTGTAAATCTCGGTAATAGTACCTATCAGCAAGCCGACGACAAGACCTGCAATAATCGGGATACAGTATTCATAGCTTCCCATGAGATATTTACTGAGCAGCACAGACGCCACTACAACTATTCCCGATGAAACATATGTGCCTATATTGAGCGCCTTTTGGGGATTTGAGCCGTCCTTGCCGCGCACGAAGAGCGTGCCGAGAATGGACGCCAGCAGTCCCACTGCCGACAATAAAGCCGGGAATAACACGCCCTGACCGTTCGGCATACCGACCAGTCCCACGCCGAGCGTGATTGCCGAGATGAGCGAACCGACATAGCTTTCAAAGAGGTCAGCGCCCATACCTGCGACATCGCCTACGTTATCGCCCACATTATCGGCGATAACAGCGGGGTTTCTCGGGTCATCCTCTGGAATGCCTGCTTCGACCTTACCCACCAGATCCGCGCCGACGTCAGCCGCCTTGGTGTAAATACCTCCGCCGACTCGGGCGAAAAGTGCTATTGAAGATGCGCCCAGGCTGAATCCGAAGAGGATTTCGGTGTTTTTGGTGACGGCGTAAATCAGACATACGCCCAACAGACCCAAGCCTGCCACGCACATTCCCATGACTGCGCCGCCCGAAAATGCCACGGACAGAGCCTTGCCCATGCCGTTCTTACGGGCAGCGTTGGCTGTTCGGACGTTAGCCTTGGTGGCAACCGACATGCCGCAATATCCCGCCACTGTAGAAAGCAGCGAGCCGCCGAGGAAGCAGACCGCTGTCAGCCAGCTTTTCAAGCCAAAGCCTATGGCAAAAAACAAAA
>JAQXFQ010000171.1 GCA_029005175.1 Bacillota bacterium | reverse complement strand
GCTTGTTCCAGCGCATCAGAGATGCCTTTGAGATGTGATATCGGCGAAGTACAAAGTCAATATCCCTTGTCTGGCGGTATAGCTTCACAGCGCCTTCCTTTGTGCTCACCGTATGGGGCAAATAACGCTTGTTGTTTTTCTCTTCCTGTGCTACAATATCCATGGCGATTGTGACCTTTCATTAGTTTTGGTGTGGTAGCTTTATTCTAATGAACTCAATCGCCTTTGTCTACACCCTTTTGGTCTCACATCAATTGTATACCTACAAAAAACGGTGTATAAATGATTCTGCGTTATTGTAAAAGTTAAAGCGTTATGATATAATTACAATTACGCGATTGTAATTATATCATAGCTTAAGGCTTTTTTATTGGAGTGAGGGATTTTGATAAGAAAATTTAAATCTGACGATATTGACGCAGTGATGACGCTTTGGCTGGAGGGAAATCTTTGTGCGCACGGCTTTGTGGACGCAAAATATTGGCATTCAAAATATCGCGCCGTCAAAAATGCCATTGTATCGTCTGAGGTGTATGTTTATGAGCATGACGGGCGGATTTGTGCGTTTGTCGGCGTGAGAGAGGGACGTATTGAGGGATTGTTTACTGCGGGAGATCTGCGCTCGCTCGGAATAGGCTGCCTGCTGCTTGGTGAAATCAAGAGACATTACGACCGACTTACGCTTAAGGTTTATGAGCAGAATCACAGAGCGGTTAAATTTTATACCCGCGAAGGCTTTAGCATAGAAAGCATGGCAATCGACAAATCAACAGAAGCAAAAGAGTATTTAATGGTTTGGGAAAAACTAAGAAAGTGAGGAATGGATAATTTGAAAAATAAATCCGCAAAAATATCCAAGCTGCTGTTTAAAGCACTTAATCTGAAAAACGAGGCGATGAGCATGCCTCGTTCAAAAAAGTATAACGATAAGCTGAATTTATCCGAAAAGCTCAGCCGCAAGGCTCTTGAACTCAGCCGCGCCGACATATCAGCCGGAATTAATAACGGCTTCGGCGATTTTATCAGCGCGGTTTATAACCTCGGCTCGCTGCTTTTTATTGAGGGAAGATTCGGTGAGGCTGAGCCTCTTTTTGAAGAGGCGAGAACTGCTCAAGGCTTTGGCGCGCATATATACGCATTGGCGATTGACGCCTACTATGGCTGTATACTATGTAACCGAGGTGAATACAATCGTTCGGGCGAGGTGCTGGACAAATTAATGGACGCTGCTGAGCAGAATGAATATGCGGCGTTTATTGATACCTACGCTATTGCCAACGCCTATGGGGACGCGGCCTGTGCCTTTACCTATGCCGAAACGGACGAAGGATACCCTGCCAGGCGATTCACCGAGCCGCTTGACCGTCTGCTGGAGATGAAGAAAAAGGGAGTGGCGGTAAGCGATAACATAATAAAAAAGGCTGCGTATTTTGCCGCAAGCCAGCGGCTTTTTTACATGTGCTGTGATTGTGTTTCGATTTGCGATTCAGAAAGCACTATACAAACTGCAAGCATATGTCTTAATTTCTGCAAAAGCTCAGGGGTGAGTGACTTTTACACGTTTGCCTCAATGAGAATTCTGGCATTTGCGGCAGCGCGTGATTTGCGTTTCAAGGACTGCGCCGAAATATGCGAGCAGATTTTGGCTCTTTACGACAGCTGTGGAAACGCCGTACAGGAATCTGCCTACGGAAGTGTTCGGGACGTTGCGGCAGATATAAATTTACTGCTGGGCATAATTCACTATCGTGTCGGTCACAATGAGCTTGCGATTTCTTATTTTAACGCGGCGGTTGACGCGTTGTATGCTGATGCTAAGGGCAGACCTCTGAATCAGGTGGGGTATGTAGATGTCGAGTCGATAGTGATGGCGGTGACATCGGCTGAAAAGGCGGCGTTTGCATATGAATACATCGGAGCGGCTATGCATAATCAGCCGGAGCAGTTCCGTCACAGCGAGTGCATGGCAAAGTTTGAGGAGAGCATACGCCACATCACGTCAGTGTCAGATGAGCCGTATTTTTACCTCAGTGCGGCTTCAAAATACAGTACAATGGCCGATTGGTGTGAGGAAGCGGGAGATTTGCAGAATGCCGCCAAGTATAATCTGCTGGGAGAAAAGCACTTTAACTTTGCGCTGGCGAATCTTAAAAAGACCATGGAGGATCGCGGACTTTACGAGAGATACTGCTCACGCATTGTCACACGCAAGCGTTTTGCGCTGCGCCGAGGCTTGCTGGAGGAATATTCCGATTGTCTGCGCTGCGAGCTTATGCTCAAGGATGAACCTTATACTGTGCCAAGCGCGGCCGAGCTGGGCAGGCTGTATTATCACATGGGTGATTACTGCCGCGTGACCGACAGATACGACCAGGCGCTGAAGCATTTGGAAAAGGTGCGCGAATATATATATGACAGTAACGGCAATCTGCTGGAGGAGCTGAGAGACAATTTTTACCCGGAAAATGCCATGATGGCGCGTGCGGCAGTGCTGCTCAAGCTCAATGAACCTGCAAAAGCGCGCGAGTCCTTCGAGGAATTTATCGCGCTGGATACCGTTACATCGGGCGGTACACTGGATGTAAATGAGCGCGCCCGCATAGCTAGAGTTGCCCGCAACGTAGGCTTCCCCCCCTCGATTTGCGCAGGCTATATGCAAACTGCGGCGGTTATGAGCACCGAGAACGGCGATAATCATATGCGCACGGCGGAGTTGTTCAATCAAGAGGGAATTTTATGGTACAATACCTCCCCCGAAAGGGACGACCCTGACGCAGACTGCAATTGCGACGAGTGCAAAACCCATTGCAGTAAATTTGAGCCGATGAGTGAGAGATACTCTCGACTAGCCGCAATGTTTGCCGCAAACGAGCTTAAGGCTTTTGAAAATTCGTACAGCGAACTGCTTAAGTGCGATCAGAATTCGTTTGAGGTGATAGACCTGACGCCGTCACTTCTCTCAAATATTGCCGAATGTCATATGCGAGCCGACAATTTTGATAAAAGCCTGGATTATTATATCAAGTCGGCGGCGGCATTTGAGAGACTTTTTGCTTCTCCGGCTTTTGCAGAAAAGAATGAGGAAATCAGAAACGCTGATGTGATGCAATATGCTTCCTGCTACAAGGCAATGGGCGAGATTTATGAAAAGAAGGACGATAACAAGCGTTCGGCCGAGGCATTTTCCAGGGCAATTCAGATTTTTTCGGGAGTTGACTCCGAGGCTGCCCGCTACAACCTTGCTTATTGCCTGAACGCGCGGGGATGTCTGAATTATCGCATGGGAAATTATCAGAACGAGGTTGAGGACATAACAAAAGCTATCAGGCTGCGCTCCGAAAGCGAAAACAGCGAGATAACCATTGCGATTATGCTCAAAAACCGCGCCGAGGCTTACGAGGCAATGGGCGATTACAAATCCATGCACAATGACCTTTCCAAGTCTATCGACATGCTGGACAGCTCAAAGGCTCCGAAGGAAATTCTCAATTCACTTTACGGCGATCATTTCTTCTCTCTTGCGCTTTGTCAGGAGGAGCTGGACAAGGCCGGAAACGCCGCAGATTCCTACCGCAGGGCGAGCCGGCATTTCGGCGCGATTGAGTCTGAGGGCGATTTCGGCAATATCGACATGCAGGCGGTGTGTCATTTCCGCCGCGCGGGCTGCCTTTGCAAGCGCGACGAGCATGAATATTACGGCGCGTTGACAGAGTATGACAACGCCATTGCACTGCTGGAGAAGCTTCCGCCGTCCAGCGAGAAAAACGAGCGCCTCAGTGCTGTGCTGACGTCGCGCGGCGGACTTTACGAAGCCTTTCGTGAGCTGGATTTGGCGCGTGAGGATTACAAGCGTGCCGAGTCGCTCAAGCCGAAGATGAACGATAAATTATAATTTAGCAGAGAGTACGCAACGTCGGGAATCCAAAGGGGAACCGCCATTCCTTGAATGGCGGCGGCCCTCTTGGCGGATCCAGGGCAGCGCCTTGGTGGGGGCGTGGGGGCAACGCCACCACCAAACTAAAGTGCAAGAAAAACTTGCAATAGGAAAAATGCGAAGCTCATAAAAAACTAACGAGAAAATCTTTGATTTTCGAGTGGACGCCAATCAGTTAAATTGTGATTTATTTGTGTATTTTGCCGCTTTTGCTCATTTAAAAAAATAAAAAATCGACCGCACCGTTACTGATTAAATTTATCAGCAGCGGCGCGGTCTTTTATTTTACAGCTTCAATTCAGATGGATAATGAGTGATTATCTGCAGCCACAGCCGCAATCGCCGATTGAACGCTCTCTGCGGCAGCCGCAGTCGTCATCGCGATCGTGATCGTGGTCATCGCAGCAGTCCTGGCTGAGCAGGAATACGATGACGAGAATCAGCACCCAAGTGCAGGATGAACCGCCAAAAAGATTGCACATAATGTCTTACCTCCTTTTTTTGATTTCTCTACATAATATGTAGCAGACCTGAATGCGGTTACTTTTTATTATGGAATCGCCCGATTGATTTTTTTGCGGGTATCCTCAAATAACATCGGAAAATCTGCGGCATAATATGTGATATAGGGAGTGCTGTGGGCGGCGGGACTGTACGGCGGCAATCCCCGGGTTGAGCAAATGCAGGCACTATTTCCGCAAACCGTATCGACATATCCTGCCGCGCGGATTTTTGCCGCGTTTGTTAAATTGCTCCCGCAGAAAATATTCGCAGCGCGTCGGGTGATGCGGCGGATGTTTTTTGCGGGAGCTGAATTTTGTTGTAATGTATATATATTTAACAAATAGGATTCTAATAAGTTTCATAAAAAATAATAACATATAATTGATTTTTTGTACATCTTTTGTTATAATAATTATGTGAATATAAAATTATACGAGGAGGTATATCAATGAAAAAAATGAAATTTAATTGGACATGGCTGGGCATTCTTTTAGCAGTTTGCCTTATGGTGGGTGTGCCGGTTTTTGATGTTTTGGCTGATGCGGAAAATTTAAGTGCCGAAGAATCATCTGCCGAAGAATTTTGCATGCACCAAATTCCGTCGGACGACTGCGCATCATGCTCGCTGCAGGCTTTGGACGAGACGCTGACGCTTTCGGTGGAATATCCGTCTGTTATCAAGTGCGGAGAGCCTACGACCTTTACTCTGAATGTGACCGGCGGCTCGGGAAATTATAAGTATAGGCTGGCTCATATTATGATAAAGGATGGTTCCGAGCTGCTGCAGGTTTACGATGTCAGCTATCCTACCAAACCGAATTTAGGTGACTACAGTGAAAATAATCAGATCGAGTTCACATTTTATGCGTCAGGAACGTATTATATAGGTTTCAGCGCGATGGATATGGATACATATAATACTGTAAGCACAAGATTATATGATTACACTCTTGATATACAGGACGAGTCGTATCCGTCTGTAGAGAGCATTGTTGAAACTGTAGCGGCAGAGTGTGAAACAAAATGCACAACAGATTTTGAAAAGGCGCTTTGGATGCATGACTGGATGCTGGATAATGCAGATTATGACTATTCATATAAATATTGTTCAGCCGAGGGAATACTCGCCAGAGGTATGGGCACCTGTGAGGCTTACCACAGAACATATGTAAAGCTTTTGAACAAGGTCGGCATTCAGACCGGAAGAATTACAGGTAACGGGCATGTGTGGACTGCCGTAAAGATGGACGGCGAGTGGTATCAGGTTGACAGCACGTGGGACGACGGCGGAGAGGCTAATAAGGGTACATTTTATGAGCATATGTATTTCGGATTAAACGATTCGATTACGGGACTTGTACATTCAGATCACAGCAGCGCAGTGCCGGGATATGAGTCAACCTCGCTGGAAAACAATTATTTCATAAAAACAGGTCAGATAACACAGTGGTCAGATCCATTTGTTGATGAGATAAAAAAGAATATAGCAGACGGCAAAACCGAATTCGAGCTTTCCGTGACAAACTCTATGCCTGCTGCTTATAAAAATGTCATCTACAATCTTGTTGCGTATCAATTGTCACGGCAAGTGTGGGATGATCAGAAAATCTCGGTGTCTTATGAGGATAACACACTTTACTGTAAATTATATGTATCGGCAACATCTGTGACATTGAGCAAATCTTCGGCTAACCTTATTATTGGCTCTATACTTAACTTGACGGCAACTGTTCGGCCGTCAAATTCAAGTGATACAGTTACATGGAATTCCAGCGATACAAGTGTTGCCACAGTCAGCTCGAGCGGACAAGTTAAGGCTGTCGGCGCAGGCAAGGCTACCATTACTGCGACAGCGGGCACAGCCTCGGCGACATGCAGTGTTACGGTTGTATCAGCCGCCGCCGCAAAAGCAAAAACGCTTGAATTCACCGAAGTTACCCCCGCACTATACATGGGCGGCAATACGGGAAAATTCACGGTAGCTGTTACTTCTCCCGAAAATTGCATTGACACAATCAAATGGAGCACCAGCAACAAGCGAGTTGTGGAAATTATTGATGTAAGTGCTGACGGAAAGACGATTACAATTCAGTCGGGGCAAAAGGGCACGGCGACAATTACAGCTAAATCGGGCAGCGGCAAAAGCGTGAGTTACAAGGTGACTTCTGTCAATCAGGCGGCTGAAAGCGTTACGCTGAATAAGTATTCGGCGGATATTTATGTGGGCAAAACTGTGTCTTTGTGGGCGAGCAAAATCCTGCCGCGCGGCTGCAATGACGTTGTAATTTGGGAATCCTCAGATGAATCTATAGCTACAGTAACCCCGGGCGGCGTAGTCAAGGGAATAAGTCAGGGCAAGGTTACGATACGCGCCAATTCTTTCGGCGGCGTGCAGAACGAGGTTAAGGTGACAGTGAGAACCAGGGCGCAGACACTTGAATTCACCGAAGTTACCCCCGCACTCTACATGGGCGGTAATACGGGAAAATTCACGGTCAAAATTGCCTCGCCCGAAGGCTCAAACGACACAATCAAGTGGAGCACCGGCAACAAGCGCGTTGTGAAAATTTTTGACGTTAGTGCTGACGGAAAGACGATTACAATAAAATCAGGTCTTAAGGGCACGGCTACAATTACAGCTAGAGCGGGCAGCGGCAAAAGCGTGAGTTACAAGGTGACCTCTGTCAATCAGGCGGCTGAAAGCGTTACGCTGAATAAGTATTCGGCGGATATTTATGTGGGCAAAACGGTGTCGCTTAGAACTAGCAAAGTCTTGCCGCGCGGCTGCAATGACGTGGTGATTTGGGAGTCTTTGGACGAATCAATAGCCACGGTAACCCCGGGCGGCGTAGTCAAGGGAATAAGTCAGGGCACGGTCACGATACGCGCCAATTCTTTCGGCGGCGTGCAGAACGAGGTTAAGGTTACTGTAAGAACCAAGGCGCAGAATGTCTGGATAAATACTGCCTGGACCTCGATGTATGAAGGCGAAACCATAAACATGTCAGCAGAGCCGGAACCGTTCGGCTGTAACGATACAATCACATGGACTACGAGCAATAAGTCTGTCGCTTCGCTGCAAGTTTCATCTGACGGTAAGTCGGTTGTTGTCACCGGAAATAAGAAGGGCACAGCTACAATTACCGCTAAAACAGGCAGCGGCAAATACAAAAGAGTTAAGATTTATGTAGTTTAATTTTACGGGAAAATCAACTGGTGGGATTGCAATGCGCACCGATTGCAGAGCAATCCCGCTGTGCGAATTGATTTTTGTATCAAAATCATAATGATTTCTCCCGAAAAACGTCCGATTAGCAGAGTTTATGAAAAATTTTTGTTAAATTTATAACTTACTCTTGTAATTTATAGAAAAATGAGATATTATATATTAAGAAATTTTCTTTAGGAGGTAACTTTCCAATGTCAGTAAAAGTTGCTATTAATGGTTTTGGCCGCATCGGCCGTCTCGCTTTCAGACAGATGTTTGGTGCTGAGGGCTATGAAGTTGTCGCTATCAATGATCTTACAAAGCCTTCCATGCTTGCTCAGCTGCTCAAGTACGATACAGCTCAGGGCGGCTACTGCGGTAAGATCGGCGAAGGTCTCCACACTGTAGAGGCTGACGACGAAGCAGGCACAATCACAGTTGACGGCAAGACACTCAAGATTTACGCTATGGCTAAAGCTAACGAGCTTCCCTGGGGCGAAATCGGTGTTGACGTTGTTCTCGAGTGCACAGGCTTCTACTGCTCCAAGGAGAAGAGCCAGGCTCACATCGATGCAGGCGCAAAGAAGGTTGTTATTTCTGCTCCCGCAGGCAATGACCTTAAGACAATCGTTTTCAGCGTAAACGAGGATACTCTTACAGCTGAGGACAAGATCATTTCTGCTGCTTCCTGCACAACAAACTGCCTCGCTCCCATGGCTAAGGCTCTCAATGACTATGCTCCCATCCAGAGCGGTATCATGAGCACAATCCATGCTTACACAGGCGATCAGATGATTCTCGACGGTCCTCACAGAAAGGGCGACCTCAGAAGAGCAAGAGCAGGCGCTGCCAAC
>JAQXFQ010000170.1 GCA_029005175.1 Bacillota bacterium | reverse complement strand
GTTTTTCCGAATTGATTTCATGGCATCAGGCTTATGCAATGGCTGCCGAAATGTTGAAATCTGACATTCCGTTGGCATCGGAATTTGAAAAAGAGCTGTGCAATCCAAATTCCGATGTAACAGAGTGGGGAAGAGAATACTGTAGTGCATTAGAGGAGTATCTGAAAAAGCCTGTGTATTATAACTTATATAATCCTGATGGGAAAAAGCACAGAAAATGCCCGTCTTGCGGCAAGAAGTTGAGATATATTTCAATGGGTGATGAACAAGAAAGCGGTTCTGAAAATGAAAATAGTGATAACAGCAGAATAATCAAAGCCAATTTCGGTGATGAATATGACTGGTGTGCATGCGATAATTGCAGGATAATTATGGATATAGAGTAAAACGTCATTAACAAAAAGGTCGCAAAGTAAATGGAAATTCTTTATAAATTTATAGTTTGTTTTATAGCCGGTATAGGCGCAGGTTTGGGTACAGGCTTTGCGGGAATGAGTGCGGCGGCGGTTATAAGTCCGATGCTGATAACATTTTTGGGTATGGACGCTTATAATGCCGTTGGAATCGCACTTGCAAGTGATGTGCTTGCGAGCGCAGTCAGCGCGTATACATATAAGAAGAACAAGAACCTTGACGTCAGGAACGGCATTGTGATGATGCTCACCGTACTTATATTCACTGTTGTGGGCAGTTGGGTATCCAGCCTAGTGCCGAACTCCGCAATGGGAAATTTCAGTGTATTTATGACCATGCTGCTTGGAATAAAATTCATAGTGAAGCCGGTCATGACCACCAAGCAGAAAATGATGGAGGTTGACGCCAAAAAGCGAGTTGCTCAGTCGATTGTCTGCGGTATGGTGATAGGATTTATCTGCGGATTTATCGGCGCGGGCGGCGGTATGATGATGCTGCTGATTCTTACCTCAGTCATGGGTTATGAACTGAAAACCGCTGTGGGGACAAGCGTTTTCATTATGACGTTTACTGCGCTTACAGGTGCGGTCAGCCATTTTGCAATCGGCGGCGCGCCCGATGTGATGAGCTTGATTTTCTGTGTGGCTTCAACTCTGCTTTGGGCGCGTATAGCTGCGGTATTTGCCAACAAGGCAAAGCCTGCCACGCTCAATCGCGCCACGGGTGTGGTACTTTTGATACTTGGCATAGTGATTTTAGGTGTGAATTTTGTATCTAAGTGAGGATAATATGGCTGTAATTCAAGACGTAAGGTTTTACAAAGAGGTTTGCCCGACTGATATTAAAATTCGACGGAGTACAGAAGAGTGCTGTCCAAAAGAAAGCTATGCCCCTGTTGACAGATTGATGTGGGCACTGCACGGCGTAAAATTTCAACTTGACCCTAATCAAAAATTTTCCCATATATACATAAATTTTACCACTAGACTTGATGAAGGAAATTATGAATTTATTGCAGAATTGCCTGTTTATCAAGGTGAAACTGATTGGTACAGATATATTGATGTTGGTTTATCCGCACATGATTTTGAATTGCTTGGTCAGAAGTCGGGCGATTGGTATTTAGATATAACAGCCGAGGCTTTGCGTAGGTATTTTTGTCGTGACAATAATACGAAATCATTAATTGACAATTTAGTTGATGATATTAAAGACAAGAAAGATAGTTTTTCTGTCGAATATAAGTCAAAACAGTCGGCAAGTTTAAATGCGAGTATTTGTGTGAATATTACGAATAATTTAAAGATACGCCCAATCATTACAGTAACTGACAAATATGGGAATCAAGTGTTTACCAAAGTGATGAGTGAGCTTCGGAAAAGCGACTTTTTCAATCAATATGGATCGGTTTTGCTAAATAAAAGATTTATTACGATACGACCGCGAAAAAATATGTTTGCATGCCGTATGCGTGAAATAAAATTTGAATTATCTACCAAACAATGAAAGGGTGAACGATATAAAATATGTTTGCCAGACTTAACAGCCTAGGATATTTTGGAATAGACGCTTACGGCGTTAAGGTGGAAGCTGATATTGACCAGCATTTTCCCGGATTCGATGTTGTGGGCTTGCCCGACGCTTCGGTCAAGGAATCACGCGACCGAGTGAGAGCCGCCATGCGCAACTGCGGCTTTGAGTTTCCGCAGGCGAAAATTACGATAAATCTGGCTCCGGCTGACATCCGCAAGGAAGGTCCGATGTATGATCTGCCAATTCTCATGGTGCTGCTGTGCGCCAGCCGCCAAATCGACGGCGTTCCCGAGGAGAGCGCATTTATCGGTGAGCTTTCACTGACCGGTGAAGTCCGGGCGGTGCGCGGTGTGCTTTCAATGGTAATCAAGGCGCGCGATCTCGGCTATTCCTCAGTATTTATTCCCAAAGCCAATGCTGCGGAGGCCTCGGTGGTAAACGGAATTGATGTATATGCTGTTGAAAATATCGGTGAAATTATAGAGCACATATCGGGACGAGCCGAACTAAGCCCGCTGAGCGCAGAGGATTTTCCCGATGATTCAGTCAATATGCACTATCCCGATTTCGCGGATGTTCGCGGTCAGAGCGCACCCAAGAGAGCGCTGGAGGTTGCTGCGGCGGGCGGTCATAATGTGCTGCTGATAGGTCCGCCGGGTTCGGGCAAAAGCATGCTCGCCAAGCGTCTGCCGTCAATTTTGCCGGATATGACATTTGAAGAATCCATTCAGGTGACAAAAATCCACTCAATTGCAGGAATTTTGCCCCCTAACGTACAGCTTATACGCAGCAGACCGTTCCGCGCACCACATCACAACGCATCACCTGCCGCGATTGCCGGCGGCGGACATATACCGGGACCGGGCGAGGTTTCGCTGGCTCACAACGGCGTGCTGTTTCTGGACGAACTTCCCGAATTTAACAATATGGCGCTGGAAATGCTGCGGCAGCCGCTTGAGGATCACGAAGTCACCATATCCCGCAGTACAGGGCGGGTTACATATCCCTGTGATTTTCAAATGATTGCCGCGATGAACCCTTGCAGGTGCGGATATTTTGGGCATCCTACTAAACAATGCACCTGTTCAAAAGGCGCGGTAGCCAAGTATCTCGGAAAAATTTCCGGTCCGTTATTGGACAGAATGGATATTCACGCAGAAGTGCCGCCTGTAGATTACAGCGAATTGTCACAGTCTGCTCCCTCTGAAAGCTCTGCCGAAATCCGCAAGAGGGTCAATGCCGCGCGCAAACTTCAGCAGGCTCGTTTTGAAGGAACGGGAATTGCATGCAACGCCCGAATTACGCCCTCGCTTCTGCACAAAGTCTGTCCTATGACTGACGAGGCTTCACGACTGCTGCAAATGGCGTTTGACCGCCTCAAGCTGTCGGGACGAGCTTATGACCGTATTATGAAGGTTGCCCGCACTGTTGCTGATTTGGATAACAGTGAAACCATAGACTCTGTGCATATTTCCGAAGCGGTACAGTTCAGAACATTAGATAGAAATTATTGGAACAACTGATTATGTTTTTGCAAAGAATGTTGCGCAATCGAATAAAAAACAATAGTTTTAAAGCTATCTGAGTGTTGTATTTTAATGAAATTATTGACTTGATTGAAAAAATATGCTAAACTGAATACAGCATATTTTCGTGAAAGGAATCGATATAATTGGAAGAAAGAAAATATTATCCGCTTAATAAATCTCAACAGGTTATGTTTGTGAACCTAAACTTCAGCTACAAAAAGTCTATAGTAAATATCTGCGCTCTGGTGGATTTATTCAGTGAAATTGATGCTGATGTAATGCTCAAGGCCATGAAAACCAGCCTTAAGCGCAATAAGTCTGCCGGCGCTCGTCTGACCAAGCATGGCAAGAAATTTGTGCAGTATTTCGTTGAGAATGAAGAGCCTGAGCATATCACCTTTGTTGACCTTAGCGATAAAAATGACGAAGAACGTGAGAAAATTTACAACAAGTGGGGAGCCACTCCTTTTCCCAACAAAAATCGTGATACACAGCCCTACAGACTGTATTTAGTGAAAAAAGATAATGGTTTCTGCTCTATTTATATCTGTGTGTCACATATTTTCTTTGACGCATACTCGGTAATGCTCATGTTGAATGACGTGTTTGCAGTTTATCGCGCCATGATGAGCGGAGAACCTATTCCGGATTGCATTATCGACCCGCTGTCGGCGTATGAAACAGATTGGGAGTATGAAAAATCCGAAAAGCGCGACAAGGATATGAAGTTTTGGGACGAAGAGGTGTTTGACACAGAGCCTCACTTTTCGTCCATCGGCGGTTTGAATTCCAAGGAGTATAAGAAAAACAGGAACTCCGGCGAATTTATCAATTTGCTGCGCGTCAAGGGCAACCAGATAAATCTGCCGTTTGAGAAAGCCTTGACAGATAAGGTAAATAATTACTCAATGGAAAACAATATGTCACCGCAGAATCTTTTTTATCTGGCCATCCGCTCATATCTTAGCAAGGTTTGCGGCAATCAGGAAGATATATCTATAATGAACAACCTCGCCAGACGCGGCACTATAGCGCAGAAAAAAGGCGGCGGCGTAATGGTAAACGCAAATTTTATTCGCACCGTTATGCCTAATACCACAACATTTGCCGAAGGATGCAGAATTTATAACAAGACATTAAAGAATGTATATCGCCACGGAAATCTTGGGTTTAACGATGTTACCGCCATTTATCAGAAAAAGTATAAAACCAATCCGTTGGAGAGCTATTTTTCTTTCTCTGTTACATACCAGCCCGTTATAGGCGTTGATACAGGCGATATTAAATACTCTTTCCGCCGCATGCCAAACGGCGCGGATCTGATGCCGCTTTATCTGACTATCATGCCAAAGGATAATTTTTCCGGTGAACTGCTGTTTAATTACGAGTATCTCTGCGGCTACACAAAAGTTGAGGATATTCATAAGGTTCACGAATTTATAAAGGTTTTCCTTGATAAAGGAATTGACAACCCTGAAGCAACTCTTGAAGATCTGATGAAATAATTGCGTAAGCATATAGTTCAATTCAATTTTTGCAAAAATATATTAACAAGCAAATACCTTGTATCAGTCGGGTATGATAATATGCTCGAAAGATACAAGGTATTTTTTTAGGATTATTGAGCCGACGGCAAAATTATTAATCGCTCTCTTTTTTTTCCGCAATCCGTTTGTATTTTTCTCTGGTAGCGATTCCTCCCCTTATGTGTCGTTCGGATTTATTTAGCTCCAGTATCTCACGCACCTGTAAATAAAGACCGTAATCAATTTCCTTCAAACGATGAGTGACTTCTTTGTGTACTGTTGACTTTGAAACCCCGGTAGCTGATGCAGCGGTGCGTACCGTGGATTTATGTTCTACAATATATCTTCCAAGCTCGACGGCTCGCTGCTCTGTCGCGCGGATATTATCATTCATATCCTGTTCCCTCCGAATTATTCACCATAGTGTTACAATGTATATTCGTTATATGGAAAGAATATGAAACTTTTTTATTTTACTACAATACAAAAACTCCGACTGATATGTAGGTCGGAGTTTTTGTATTATGCCTTGTTTATTTCACAGAAATTTCGCAGACGCTTGAAAACCCGCTCATTTCGCTCTACACTGCATCCCGATATTACCAGCACAAGCATGAGTGATGTCTGCACGCCCAGTACAGGAACGTCGGTAACGCCGTGAATCATTGTCGCCAGCGCGACTATCATTATCAATGTGCGTATCGCGCCATAGGATACGCAGAATTGCGGCTTGTTTAATACGCTCACTATTTTGCCTATCATGCAGCTGAAGTAGGCTAAGCCGATTACGCCGAAATCCAAAATAACATTGAGAATCAGGTTGTGTGCGTGCCAGCGAATTCTTTTGGCGTTCGTGCGAATACATATCTCACGGAATGAATTCATCCCATAGCCGAAGATCGGCTGCTTTTTGATCCATTCGATTGCTGTTTGCCAGATTTTAGAGCGTTTGTCAACGTCGTTGTCAAGCACATCACCGGCCAACCTCTCCGAGAATAGCGGTACATTGAGTATTATAAGCATAATTACTACGGCAATCAGCATGGTAATGACTACCCACTTTACACTGCGCTTGTAATGAATCGCATAAAACAGCAGTGCCACGCCCAACGCCGCCCAAGCTGTGCGGCAGTCGCACAGCAGAATGCCGCCGAGGTTTGCAAAGAGTATGATCAAATACCCGGTAGAATGACGTTTTTCATATCTGTACAAGGCCAAGATAACAAATATTTCAATCATATATCCGTAATAATTGGCGTTAGAAAATACCGATTCGGTGCGGGCGTGTCCAAAGAAAAATTTGTCAATAATTGCATAAGCCATGGCAAAAAGGCTGAGTATCAGAACCAGATCAATAAGATTATTGTAAAACCTCACGGTCATAATGCTGAATAAATACAGCATGAATATCAGCGCAAGCCATATAACTACACCGCCGAACAGTCCGAACCAATTTCGGAACATAATCGCGGGAAAGGTGAAAATAAATATAGATATATATATGTATCCCGAAAAGGATACAGCGGTCATTTTTTCGCGGATCGTTTTATTTAGCAATGCCCTGAATACGGCGAAGAGAGCCGGGACAGACACCAACTGAAGCGGGAGAAAAATAGCCATCACACAGACGGTAATAATTTTTTCATCCGTGCTCAGTTCAGCGCCGCGTTCAAGCATACGTTGAAATTTGTATTTAATTTTTGCTATCAAATTGAAATCTTCTCCTTTGACAGTTAATTTGCCGAGCTGTTGTATGGTTATGCGGGTAGGTCTCCGAAAATAAATTTATGCATCTTCTCACAGTTTTTCTGAATATCCGGAACAAGCACCGCCATGCCTGATATAGTTTTGGCTTTATACATTCCTTTTACAGGCACGCTCATTTCCTGAATATCGGATTTGATAAGCCCTGCGGCATTGAGCGCAAGTGAAATAAGCTCGGCTTCCGTGTAATTGGTAGTCAGATAGGGAGCAACCTCGTCTGCAAGAGAATACAGCTCCGTAATTCCTGAATTTTTGATTTCGGCGAGCATTGCCTTAATCAGCTTGCGCTGGCGTTTTGTTCGTCCGAAATCGCTGTCTATTTTGCGTATGCGTGCGTAATAAGTAGCCTGAGCGCCGTTTAAATGATGAGTGCCCTCAGTTAGCGAGCTGCCCTTGACATGTGAATTTATCTGCTTTGCTTCCGCCGCAGTGATTGTCATATCCACACCGCCCAGCTTGTCGACGACTACGGTAAGTCCGTCCATATCTATCCCTATATATCTGTCTATATCTATGCGGAAGTTACTTTCGATAGTCTGCATAGTCAGAGCCGCGCCGCCGAAAGCATACGAGTGGTTTATACGTGTCTTTTTATTTCTACCCGGAATTGATACATATGTATCTCGGAGTATTGAGGTCAGCTTGATCTCGCCGTTTGTTTTGTCCAGTGTGAGCAGCATAATGGTGTCACTGCGCTGATTTTCGCCTCCGTCGCCGTCTATTCCAAGCAGAAGAATATTGGTAATACCGGCTTTACTGCGCAAAGCCCAGGCCGGCGCGTCAGCAGAGGGCGAATCATTCCAGTCGGTGTCTATTTCGACGTAATTAACCTTGCTGATTGCACTATGCAAAAGAATCATGCTTATTATAACACATAGAACTGCGGCTATCAACACATATTTTACAAATTTACCAATATCGAAATTAATTTCTGATTTTTCTGATTTATTACGCTCCGAAGTGTCCTCTGATTTCAAATAATCCTCATTTTCATCCTCATATGAGTAATACTCTTCATCTGTCGGCTCAGCATCATCATTCATATCTATTTCGTCCTCGCCGGCCGAAAAATCATAGAGGTCGTTTATATGCTGATGTATAGCGTCGATTTGCCGTCTGCGCCTTGACAAATCAAACAGCTCCACATCATCATAGCTGATGCGCTGCCCGTTATCGTTGCCGTCAAAAAAATCATTGTATTTATTTGACATTGTGAACTCCTTTCTAAGGAAGAGTTGTAATTTCATTTGTGTGTTTTTCAATAGCAAGTTATTGAAAAACGATAACTATATTATAACAAAGCAGCCTCAATGTCGCAATCTAAAATTGACAACATTTTGGCTGCTTTGTATTACAGTTTTGTAATATTTTCTTTTTATGCGAAATTATTCAATGTTTTCAGCCGAAATCAGATTATTCGCCTTGAGTTGGCTGAGCGCCGGTTGGTTCTGTTGTGGAGGCCTGAGTAGTTGCCTCCGCTTCCGTAGTAGTTGTTGTTTCAAATGCATTCTTCTCGCTCAGCAAGGCTGTAAATGCATTGGTCGCCGTACCGCCGCCGTGCATCGGACAAATCGGCATGCTGGTGTTGCGGTCGTAGTAACCTGTTGCGGTAGAGGGACAATTATCGCTCGCAAGTCCGCCTGTAACCGTGCAATATTGCTTTGCAACGACGTTTTTACTCAAGCTGAAATCTTTCTTGCCCAAACCCTTGTGAGCTGCCTGCATTACATACTTCCAAGCCCACATAGCGTAGTTTTTGGCGGTGTATTCGAGCTTCTTGTTGTCGGCGTAACCAAACCAGCAAGCTCCCACATAGTAGGGTGTGCCGCCGCAGAAGTAGCGGTCCTTGTTATCCGAGGTGGTACCTGTCTTGCCGAAGGTAGCGAAGCTGCCTATTTTAGCGTTTCGAGCCGTACCGTTTGAGCCTGTGACAGGCGCGCGGAGCATTCGGTTCATTATGGTAGCAGATTCTTCGCTCATAGCGCGAGTGCCGCGGGCAGAGGTGTTTTCCAGTATAGTGTTGCCCTGCTGGTCAGTAACCAGAGAGTAGGAAGCAGGGGAGTAATAAATACCCTTGCTGCCGAACGGGACATATGCCGCCGCCATTTCAAGTACAGTCACACCGTTAGTCAGCGAGCCTGTAGCCATAGGCGCTAAGTTGATGTCCTTTTCGTTTAGCTTGATTGAAAGCCTTTCGGTTAAGAAATTGTAGCTCTTTTTCGGGGTAATGTATTTAACAATGCGAGCCGCCACACAGTTTGCCGAAACCTCCAGACCCTTTACCACAGGGATATTTCCGCGGTAGCTGTTGCCGGAGTTTCTGGGCCATGATCTTGTCTTGCCGTTTTCGGTAATAGTCATAGGCTTATCCGTTACCGGAGTGGAGAACTCTATAGCGCCGAATTCAACTGCCGGTCCGTAAGCTGTCAACGGCTTGATGGAAGAACCGGGCTGTCTGCGTGACTGTGACGCGTGATTTTGCAGCAGGTTAGCGTTCTTTTCTCCTCGACCGCCGACGATGGCCTTTATCTCGCCCTCGTAATTCAATATAGCTACAGCGCACTGCGGCTGGACAGAGCGAGGAAATTTTGTCCAGTATTTGGTGTTTTTTCCTGTCTTGTTTTTAAAGATTGCCTCAGCCTGCTTTTGAAGCTCAATGTCTACATTGGCGTAAATCTTCAAGCCGCCGTTGTAAAGCTGCGATCTTGCTTCAGCTTCGGTCAGACCGTTGCGTTCCTGCAGATCCCTTACCACATCAGAAAATATCTGCTCAGTGTACCAGCTCCAATAGGTTGTTGCCGTATTTTTATTTTTGTTTGCAACATTGAGCTTTGAGAGATAATCCTCCGCGATAGCCTCATCGTATTCCGCTTTGGTAATGAAGCCGTTTTCCAGCATCTTTTTAAGCACATACTGCTGACGCCCTTTGTTTTTTTCGGGATTCATAAAGGGGTTATACAACGACGGATACTTAGTTATACCCACGATAGCAGCGGATTCCGCGAGCGTAAGGTCTTTTGCGTCCTTGCCGAAGTAATTCTGAGCAGCGGTCTGGATGCCGTTGCATCCGCTTCCCAAAGCGATTACGTTAAGGTAGGATTCCAAAATCTGATCCTTTGTGTAAACCTTTTCCAGCTCTAACGCTTTAAAGATTTCCCTCAGCTTACGGTCAACGCTCACCTCGTCCTCCTTGGTGACGTTTTTGATAAGCTGCTGCGTTATGGTCGAGCCGCCTCGGTTGGAACCGTCGATCTGGAAGAACATATTGGCGGCGGCATATAAAGTGCTTTTCCAGTCAACGCCGTGATGCTTCCAGAAGCGTTCATCCTCAACAGCCACAGCCGCATCCTTTGTGTATTGGGTGATTTCGCTGTAATCTACCCAGACGCGGTTTTCATTTCCGTGCAGCGTCTGATATTCGACAAGCTCGCTGTCACTGTTGTAAGCGTAAATAGTGGTGGTATAGTTCAGCTTAAGCTGATTCAGATTGACGTCGGTTATGCTTTTATCGAGGAACGCAAGCACATACACCATTGCAGTAGCGCCCACTATGCAGCCTGTGATAAGGCAGATAAGCAGCAGCGTTGCAAATGTGCGTACGGCATAGCGTCCTACCCTGCGCAGCACTACAAGCCACGCCGGTCTGTCCGCGTCGGTCTTTTTAGGTTTTTTAGGAGCAGGTGATTTTTTCGCGCGCGGAGTAACCGCCGGAGCCTTGGAATAAAGTCCTGCTCCCGATGATGAGCGCCGTGTCCCGCCGGATTGAGATGAAGCTCTGCCGGACGGACGCGAAGAACCGGTTGAAGAGTTCGTTCGGCTCCCTCTTGACGAGTTTTGCGATGAAGCACTGCGGGAAGTATTAAGGCCTGCGCTCTTTTTGACACTGTCCGCAGCCTTGCTTACGCTTTTTTTGAGCTTTTTGGAAAAATCGCCAAATGAGTCCTGAATTCCCATTTAAATATCGCCTCCCGATTTTATGTAAAACTAATATCGTGTCACATTTTGCTTTAAATAAAAGCAATTTAAAATGACAATTGTCGCGGACTATTCACCACATAATAAGATTATACCACAATATCGCAGCACTTGCAAAACTTTATCAAACATTTAATATTTTTGTAACCAAAGTAAAAAAATATTACAACCCTTGAATCACAAACATAAAAAATACCAATAATATCCCCGTAAAAAATTAATAAGGAATGATCAGAATGAAAAAGTCAAAACTAATGCTGATAGCATCCTCGGCCGCCTTTGCAGCGTCGGTTTATCTGCTTGCGGCGGCTGTGCTGTATCAGCCGAATCAAGGAATTGCCGCACCCGCCAACATATCATCGTCTGATATGAGTTCATGCCTGCTTGTAAGCTCGGAAGAAGCTTTTACGCCAAAGGTAATAAAAATCCATGACGGAAAAATTACGGTTTTTGAGCAGGGCGGAGGCGAGCCGATATTGATATTGGATAAAGTTACTGATGAATTGCCTGACGAAACCGTAAATCAGCTTAAGTCAGGAATAAATGTACACACACATGATGAGTACCTGTCATATCTCGAGGATTTTTCCTGAGTATGTTCATATATATAATTACCGCAGAGTATGCCATTACAATGACCGAATTATTATACAACAATAATCGCTAATATTCAATGAGTATTTGTCAATTTCTCAGATATTTAACAAAAAAGCCTTAATTACGGATTTTTTATGCAAAATAAAAAGCCGGAGGCGAAATTTGTAAAATTCAAATTCGTCTCCGACTTTTTGCATTATATAATAATCTTATCCAATTTGGTAAAAAGGATTAAGCTTTTACTTCATGCTGTTTTCGTAAGCTTCGATCATTTTCTTAACCATCTGACCGCCTACGCTGCCGGCTTCTCTTGCTGTGAGGTTGCCGTTATAGCCCTGATTGAGGTTTACGCCCACTTCGTTTGCGGCTTCCATCTTAAAACGGTTGAGAGCTTCTCTTGCCTCGGGAACAACAATTCTATTGCTTGTCTTGTTTGCCATGATAAATAGCACTCCTTTTATTAATTATCGGTTTTTTTAATTTAATCCGCCGTGCGTTTGCATTAATATTCTTTGCGTTGGACTGCATAATATTAATGGTATTTTTTGATATTTATTTTGAGGCAAACAAAAAGCAAAAAAGATATATCGTTTATTTCGTGAATTGCTGTAAAGCTGATATTTTCACACTGAATACAATGTGCCCGTCGGAGGAGTCAGCGCCGTAAACCACCCAGCCGCCTGCTGTACGGGCGCGGGATATTTCCAGCTTGTCGCCCTCGTGGCTTTGAGTGATGAAATCAATCTGGTAATCGCGGATTTTCATTTGAGCTGTTTCGGCGCATGTGAAAGCGTCCATAGCAATGCTGTTATACTTTACATTATTGGTGTGGTGAGACATGTCTATATCCGACGCGCGCACCTGATGAGTATAGATATACTCTCCGTTTTCCGGCGTTTTTATTCTATCCAAAGTAATGTCAAGCGGCTCACGGAAATCTAAGTCCATCGGAAAGCATGTGGATTTCATGCGCATGACGTTCTGACTTTCAAAATCCAGTATGCACATTTCTGATTTTGCCCTCCACAGAGGCTCTTCATCGCTGTCGAGCGCAATGCAGTTCCAGTTGCAGAATCTCGATGAGGGTTTGGACGGAAATGTCTCCAAAAAAATCCTCTCGCCGAAAAAGGGCATTCTGTCTATTACAATCTTATTTTTTGTAACGACCCAGAACGCATTTAATTTGTCGCGGAGTATAAAGTTGCTGATTTTCAATTTTTCGCACTGCTCTGTAACTGAATCCTGAAATAATTCCATTGCCGATTTTACGTTGAGGTGTGAACCTTCGTCAACCAATCCTGATGTCACGGTCAGTGCTTTTTTATATGTTGTAAATTCGCTCATAATATCATCATTGTCCTTTCTGTAAAATAATTATTTCACGAAATATGACGTTTGTCAATACACATTGTTGCAAAATTGTGGAAATCCTTAAGCAAAAAGCGCAAAGTTCATCACGAGCCTTGCGCCTTCCTTTAATTAATTTTTCATGTATGTGTAAAGCTTGGGATATTCATGTATTATAAATAAAACTGCGGAGAGCACTCCGATTTCGCACCACTGACGATGATTCAGCAGGACGAAACCCAGCACGGAATTGAGGTAGGGAATACAGGTCAGTGCCGCCGAGATTGCCGCCACGACAAATATTGCAAAAATCATTTTTACATTTTTAAAAATGCCCGAGCAGATAAGAGGTTTTTCGGAGCGTGCGCATATTGCCTGCAAGAGAATGCCGATTGTGAGAGTGATGAATGTCATTGACACCCCCTCAGATAGGCTGTGTGTGGGGTTTATACTTACCAATCCGGTTCCCGCAGCGTATGCGAGCAGCGCAGCCATAGCGGTTGCTGTTCCGTTAAGTGCGGCGCGGAGCTGACCGAATATTCTGATAGGTCTGCCGTCATTTGCCTCGGGAGTTCTGAGCATTATGTCACTTTCGGCAGATTCATGAGCGAAAGCAGGCTGAATAAGCCAGAAGACCAATAAATTAAATATCATTACAGGCAGCAGCTTAAGCACGGGCGCGCCGAATATCATTTGCCCAAAGATAATGGTAACAGCCTCAGCGACCGAAGCGCTTACGCAATATTCGGCGAGCTTGGAGATATTGTGCTTGATAAGCCGTCCCTGCTTTATCAGCGAGAATATGTTGACGAAATTGTTGTCGGGAAGCGTGACGTCCGCCGCATCGACAGCAACGTCAGTGGCGGTGGAGGTGACGGTGCAGCTTATGTCGGCGCAGTGAAGCGCGGGAGCGTCGCCCAGACCTCCGGCGGTCATAAGCACGCAGTTGCCCTTTGACTGCCATACTTTAATCAGTCTGATTTTATCCTCAGGTGTAATTCGGGCAAAGACCGAATATTTTTCAATGGATTTTGCCAGCTTTTTGTCCGACATCTTTGCCAGCTCTTCGCCGGTCACTGCAAGGTCATTTTCCTGCATAATGCCAAGACTGCGCGCTATGGAGCATGCTGTCGCAGGGTGATCGCCCGTTATCATCACAGTGCGTATACCGGCGTCGGAGCATGCCTTGACAGCTTCACCGACATCCTCGCGGTAGGGGTCGAGCATGCCTATCAGTCCGATAAAGGTCAATTCGTTTTCCACGGTTTCGGGGGTTATTTTCTCGGGAAGCTGACTTAACGCGTGTACGGCAACCGCGATAACACGCAGTCCCTCGTTGCAAAGCTCTGCGTTGCGGCGGTTGATTTCGTCAATATCGGCATTGGTACATTTTTCTACCAGCACATCGGGAGCGCCTTTGGTGACGACAAGATAAAGTCCGTTGACATCGTGTATTACAGTCATCAGCTTGCGCGACGAATCAAACGGAATTTCAGTTACACGCGGGAAGTCCTCAAGGAGCTTGTCCATGTCGTTTCCGTTGCGTAGATAAGCCGAGATAATCGCGGCTTCGGTCTGATCTCCGACAATTTTTTCGTTGCCGTTCTCGTCGCGGGTGATAAAGCTGTCGCAGCAGAGCGCCGAGCACTGCATCAGGTATTTCATCTCATCCGACCAAAATCCCTCGTCCACAGCCGAAGGAGTATCGCCGAGCGGCCATACCTTTGCCACGCTCATTTGATTCATGGTGAGTGTACCTGTTTTGTCGGTGCATATGATAGATGTGCAGCCGATAATCTCGGCCTTTTTGAAGCTGCGGAGTGTAACGCCGTTCACTTCAAGATTTTTTGCACCGTGCGCAAGCGAATAAATCGTACTTTGAGGCAATCCAAAGGGAATGGCGCATACTATAAGAGTGAGCGCAAAAACAATGCAACTGTAAAGCTTGCTGTCTGCCAGTAATGTTTTAAACTCATCTATGCTGCCGGGAATATCAGTTAATCCCATCAGAATCAAGGCGGTAGTCAGCATACCGACGCACACCGCCAGAATAATCATTGCAATTTGAGAGCGCAGGCGTTTGACGTTTGCCACCAGACGGGTGCGGCTGGTGATCCGATTTATATTGGAGCCGTATTTCAAAGCCATCTGCGTATTTCCGCCTGTCTCGGTGACCATCATCAATGCGCGCCCCGAAAGAGCTATGGTTCCCGAATATGCCATGTTTATACGTTTTTCCAGCGGTGTATTTTCGGGCAGCAGAGCTTCGCAGTCCTTCATTACAGGAGTTAAATCGCCGGTGATAAGGCTTTCATCGCAGGTGAAGGAGGTTGTAATCAGCAATCGTCCGTCGGCGGGAATAATATCGCCCGCTTCCAGCTTCACAATGTCTCCCGGCACGAGCTTTTCGGCGTCGATCACTCTGTTTTCCTGATTGCGCAGGACGCGCACCGAGGCAGAGGATAACTTTTGCAGATTCACGATGGTTGCGTCGGCCAGACGTTCCCGGTGGGTGCTTATGACCGCCCACACTACCGCTGAAATAAACATAGTGCATGAATATATCAAGCCGGAAATAAACGGTGTTTTATCAGACGCATTGACAATAGAAGCGTCACTGACGGCGGCGGCAAACAATCCCACAGATATTATTATAAGAATAAGGCTGACAGGTGCGGTGAGATTGCCTAAGAATAAACGAAGCTTGGATTTCTTTTTTCTTTCGGTTACGGTGTTTTTGCCGTAATCCTCAAGACGAACGCCCGCTTTTATATCACTAAGCCCGCGCCTGGGCTGAGAATTCAGTTCTTTTGCAACGATTTCCTTTTTTTCGCTGTGCCATATCATAACTAAAAGAAATCTCCTTTCCGACGATTCGGGTCAAGAATATCTACAGAATCGCTGACTCTGATTCTGCAAGAAACATGTTACAGCAACATTCTATCAATTTTTTCGCAATATTTCAAGTATATTTACATAAATCTTTGAAATCCACCTATTTACAGCTTGGGATATGAAGCGTTATCTTATTTGCGCATTGGGAATCATCAAAATTAATTGTTTTTTGAACTTTTTTACGACACAGCAGGGGTTTTTAATAAAAATGAAGTAATAAATTACATAATAGGAAAAATTTTCTTTTAAAAGACATTTACTTTTTTCATATAGTATGATATAATGTACATAATCTTGGGGGAATCTGCGTGCAATAATAGTTATTTTCCCCAGCATGCGAAGGATTAAAAATTCATAATTTATTGCTAAGGAGGAATTTTCATGAAGGATTCTTTGTTAAAGCTATTCAAGAAAACTTCAAAAGCCCGGCGCATTGCGATTATATCGGCAGTCTTGGTTATAGTTGGTGCTATCGCATCGGTATCATACATAACCACCAAAGCTGCCAGCAGTGACGACGGCATTCTCTATCTGACCTCAGATGGTTTATGGTACTATTTGTGGGACAGAGAAAACGACTACCAAATCACTATAGTCGGCTACAATGGTACCGACACTGATGTTGTTTTCCCCAGCAAGACCTACACTCATCAGTTTAATGGCACTATCTATAATGATGTCAAGGTCAAATTTACTGCCATTGCCACTTCGAGCTATGGCGAGAGTTTTTGGCGCAACATCAGCGCCGCTGATGTAACGTCAGTGACGATTCCCGACAACATTACGGAAATCGGCTATAATGTTTTTAATAGCTGCACATCTCTGACTTCGGTAAGCTTGCCAAGCACACTTACGTCAATAGGCAATAACGCATTTTATAATTGCACGTCTCTGACTTCGATAAACTTGCCAAGTTCGCTCACTTCAATAGGTAATAGTGCATTTGCCGGCTGTAAATCAATTGAGAAGATAGTTCTTCCCGATTCCCTTACAAAGTTGGACGGATATGCTTTTCAAAATTGCACTTCGCTGTCAGATGTAAATTTTCCACCAAAGCTTACGTATATACCGAATTCTGCATTTGAAAATACCGCACTTCAAAATGTAGTTATTCCATACGGCTACGCATCAATTGGCTCATGTGCTTTTAGGAATTGCTATAAGTTGGCCAATATAGTTATTCCGCAGAGTGTAAAGAGAATGGATTCCGATGTTTTCTGGAACTGCACAGCACTTGAAAAAGTAGTCATACCCAACAGTGTGACGGAGCTTAGCAGTTGGACATTTGAAAACTGTACGTCACTTAAATCAGTTACTCTGCCAAAGGGAATTAAGGTAATACCGTATGATACCTTTTATGGATGTACGAGTTTGACTGAGGTAAAGAATATTGATCAGATAACTGAAATACAATGGAGTGCATTTCAAGGATGCACAAGCTTGACAACACTTGAACTCCCGGATACACTTACAAGAATATGTAGTAGTGCCTTTGCGGATTCAGGGGTAGATCCGTGTGCTCTCAATCTGAAAAATGTCACAACGATTGATAGCAACGCATTTCAAGGAACCACCTGCTCAGGTGAATTTACCATTCCGCCTAAAGTGACATATCTTAGATCTAATACTTTTTACAATGCAACCGTTCCGAAGCTTATAATACCCAGCACGGTAACAAGTATTGAGTCTAACGCATTAAGATATTCAAGGGTAAAAGAACTGGTGTGGGAGACTGCTAGTAGTATCCCGTATCGCTTTATGCAGGATAATGCATATATTGAAAAGGTGACAATTACCAAGAATATTAGTTATATTGACGATTATGCCTTTTACAATTGTTCAAATCTAAAAGAAGTAAATGCAAAAGATATTAACACAATATATTATTACGGTTTTAGAAACTGCAAATCACTGCAGACTTTCACCGCAAATGACATTCGCTACATTGATGATTATGCCTTTTACGATGATAGTGCGTTGGTTTCTGTCAATGCTAAATGCACATATTACATTGATCAGTACGCTTTCTATAATTGCAGCAAGCTTACAAATATATCTGATTTAATAAACAACGTACAAACAATAAACACTAGAGTTTTCCAAAATTGCTCGAGCTTAGGCGAGGTTAAACTGGGCGGAAAGCTTTCAAATATTGGTCAGTATGCTTTTTATAATTCCGGAATAACATATTTGGACGCAAGCAGCTTTATCCAAATAAGCACGGGATATATAGGCTCTGAAGCTTTTGGCTCGTGCAAAAATATCAAGGAAGTTTATTGGAACAGTGTTGCTGAAACGTCTTTGTTTAAAGGATGTACTGCTCTCACTACATTTACATTTGGTCCTCGTTGCTACAATCTCCGCACGGGTTCATATATGTTCCAGGGCTGCAGTGCTCTAACGGATATTTATTATCTTAACAAGTCAACTCCAAGCAGCATAAACAACTATTTAATGTATGGTACTCCTAACATAGAGACGATTCATTATTATAAGCCTACTTCCGGTACTGACAGTTGGCAGAGCTATTACAATAGTTATGGAAGCACATATTCTTTTGTATTGGAAGATTTGGGAACGGCACCCGCCATTGTATCTAATGTTACAATAAAACAAAGTGATGGTTCTACAGTTAGCAATGGTACTAATTTTACAATAGGTATTGGCGAAAGTATGCAGTTTAGTGCTGTCATAACGTATTCCAATGGTACAACAGCCGTTGCAACACCGGATAATGCTGTTTGGTATACAACAAGTGATGTCAACTATGTGACAGTAGATCAAACCGGTAAAGTTACAGGTAAAAAGACAACAGGTTCGAACTATTTTAACGTATATATAAAATCAAAAGAAGAAAATTATAGCTCGTATATCAGATTCAAAGTCGTAGACAACTCTGTTCCCGAAAGTAGTCCGGCTACTAAGATTGAACTGTATGAACTGCAAATAGACAGCACATCAATAGATTACAAAGGTTCTAATAAGCAGTTTATCGGCAAGCCCTTTGCAATGGACAAAGGAAATAACGGTATAAATAACAATGCTTATTCTCACATCAGATTTTATGTATATCCGGCCTATTCCAGCGACACGCCAACGGTTGAAATTATTGAGGGCAGCGACATAGTTACGGCAGCCGAGCCGTCACTTGAATTTAACAGTTCTAGTGGTTATACCTGCTTTGTAAGCGGTCTGACGCATATTCCATATGAAGATGAAGAGGGAAACATCACCTATAAGTACGGTGATATAACCATTAAGGTGACTGCGGGCGATGCCGAACCGCTCATCTATTCGTTTGTTCTCGAAAAGGAAAGCAAAATTCCGAACGGTGCAGCTTTCGACAACAGCCAGTATCAGAGCGAATACAAGCTTACGGTAGGCGAGAGCTATAAATACACAGCTTTCCCGACAGAGTGGGATGCTTCAGAAAACCCGTACATGTGGTATGAAGTGACCTATTCTATTGATGATGAAAGTGTGGCAGATCTCGAAGTCGCTACTGAGGAAAACGCTGTTTACGATGTGAATAACGACAAATATTACACAGCCCGGGTGGCTACACTGACGCCGAAAAAGCCCGGCACAGTCAAGCTGAGGGCGCACTCCGGCCGATATGCCAACAATTATACCGAAATCACACTGACTGTATTGGATGATGAGGAAAATCCGATTGAAACCGAGCGTCCGGCGCAGTCGGATGATCCCGATGAGGTTTGGGCTACCAGTGTGACATTCCCGCAGACTACCGTCACCATGCTGTTGAATTCGACACAAAACCTCATTCCTTCGGTTACTCCGGCAAACACTACAGACGAACTGACCTATTATTCACTTGATAAAACAGTTGCTTCGATTAACGCTGATACAGGTTTGATTACAGCCAACAAGGTCGGTGAAACTACCGTAGGCGTATCCACCTCCAGCGGCTTGAACGCAACAGTTAAGGTTATAGTTGTTTCCGACGAGGTTAAGACTACTTCAATGACTGTGCCCGCTTCCGTGTCTATGTTTGAGGGCGATACAGTTACTCTGACAATAACCAGAACCCCCGCAAATACCACTGACGATTTAGTTATCACCTCCGACAATGAGGACGTTGTCAAGATAGTCGACGGCAGATTGACAGCGGTTGCAGCAGGTACTGCTACCGTAACAGTGACCTCCGGCGATATAAGCAAGACCTGCGCCGTTACAGTAAATAAGGCCGTAACAGGCATTACGCTTGACAAAACCACCGCTGAGTTAAAGCGCGGCGATACGCTTCAGCTTACAGCTACATTGCAGCCCGAGGGAGCGACAGGCGATGTACAGTGGACATCATCCAACACACAAATCGCCACTGTTTCCTCTACAGGTAAGGTTACGGCAGTAGGCTATGGCGATGTTGAGATTACCGCAACTGTAAACAGCAAATATTCTGCAGTATGCAAAATATTCGTAGCACCGAACATTGACTTCACGATTCTGGGCGCAAGCATACGTATATCTGACCCCTACGGTATCCGATTCGGCATTCAGCTTGGTAAGACAGGCGATTACGGCAAGGTTGAGATCGTAGAATACGGCACGGTTATGATGCCTACAGAAAAGCTTGGCAGCGACGAATTGCTCCTTTCTACGGACAATGTGCTTAAGGTAAAGGGCGAGGTTATTTATAGTGAAACCAGCAGCGCATTGGTATACACAGGCGTTCTTATCAATATTCCCAATAGCTTCTTTGGCACAGATGTCAGCGGCAGAGGATATTTGATTTATAAGGATACCAACGGCGCACAGCATACGATTTATACCGATACAGTATCACGTTCGTTCAACGGTGTTGCTCAGGCGGCCTATGACTCATATTCTCAGATAGCCAATCCCACAGATGCACAGCAGGCAATCATTGATAAACTTAGGGGAATACTTGGTATTTAATTTTAATTATAAAAGGAGAGATGATTTTAAATGAGTTCAATTAACGACTTCTTCCAAAACCTCAAATACAACACCGAGGGCAAGGTGGCATTGGCTTCTATAATCGTCAATGTTGCGTTGATTGCGGTTCTTGGAGGTGTTATGGTTACCGGTGATGTGCCCGGATATACTCCGCGTGCTGAGCTTGAGGCTAAAGCAACCGAATGTACTTTGGAGCATATTGATCCGAATGCAACCACTACAACTACAACAACGACGACAGTTGAAGAGGACACTACATCAACAACTACCAAGAACAACGGTCAAACCACAACTAAGAACAACGG
>JAQXFQ010000169.1 GCA_029005175.1 Bacillota bacterium | reverse complement strand
TTTTTAATTGAAAATCAGTATAAAAAATTCCCCTTAATGAAGCCTTGAATTTTACTTTTCCAAGTATATACATTAAGGGGATTTTTATCATTTCATTATGGAATTAATACTAAACACACTTTATTTTGCACTGAGCATATTTGCCGCTGCCTGTTTTGACCTTAATTACAACATATCCCTTTCCTACTATCTCTATTTCAGCGGAATTGCTGTCTGAGCTTCGGATAACAGCTCTTTTTTTAGAGGATGTTGTCCAATTGACTGTATCATTGCAGTTTTCCGGCGAGGTAATCACTGCATTCAGATTTATTACTTCTCCGCAGCTTGCAGTGATAGATGTCTGATCAAGCGAAATAGCCTTTGCCTTGGTGCGGATAACTATATCACATGAGGTGCTTTTGCCACTAAAAGTCTCAGCTGTGAGCGTGACCGTTCCTTGAGAAATCGCCGTCACTTTGCCTTTTTCAGTTATCGATGCAATAGACTCATCGGATGAGCGCCATGTAATCGGGTCATTTGAGCCAAAAGTGGTTCGACGGGCATAAAGCGTCTTTCGGCTGCCGACATACAGGGTCGATGGCGGCCATATAATATTGATTCCTTCTGTAGGTTTAACACTTGTTATTCGGCATGTCGCAGACTTTCCGCTCCCTGTGTATACAGTAACCGTTAAATTTCCGCTTTTTTTCAATGTAATTTCGGCACTTCTTCCATCCTCCGATGTGACGATTCCAAAACCGTGCGAAACCTTCCATCTGAGAGAATCATTGCAGTTTTCAGGCGAAAGTATATCTGCGTTCAAAGTAAAAGTCTCGCCTTGGAGCATCGTCACAGTGGATTTATCCAGCTGCACTGACTTTGCCTTGGTACGGACATATATATTCACAGAATCGCTTTGACCGCTGAAAGTGCTGGCTGTTATAGTAACAAAGCCTTGAGACAACGCCTCTACCTTGCCGCTATTCGAGACAGTTGCAACCGATTCATCTGATGATGTCCATTCAATATATTCATATGCGCCGCTGCTTATAGCGGAACGAAGCTGAAGCTTGTCACCTGTATACAGCTCCGATTTTACATTTTTGATTTTTATGCTCTTGGTGGGATTTATTACATAAACCGTGCAGACCGATGAGGCGCCGCTCGCGGTTACGGCGGTAATAACAGCTTTGCCCTTGGCTTTCGCCTTGATATTTCCGTACTCGTCCACCGTAACTATCCTATTGTTTGAAGTTTTCCACGTCACAGGATCCTCTGAATTACTCGGCTCAAGTTCAGCTGTAAGTTTAAACTCATCGTCCTTGTAGAGACAATAAAGTTCTTTATTAAGAGTTACCTTTTTGGCAGGTATCAGCACATTAACGGTGCACACATCCCTCACACCGCTCGAGGCGATCGCATAAATCTCGGCTGTACCTCTTTTAACACCTGTCACTGTGCCGTCTGTATTAACTGTGGCAACTGACGGATCAGAGCTTTCCCATCTGACAAAATCTGTTGTGTTTGAAGGTACGGTTTTTGCCTTCAATGCAACAGTTTTGCCCTCATACAACGAGACAGAATCCGCAGTTATGTCAACCTCTTGGGAAGGGGCAGTGGTCGCGTATCTAAATTTAAAAATACATTCATAAGGATATTTGTCCAGCGTTTCAAAGATATATCCCTTGTTTCTCAAGTAAGGAATGAAGCCGTCCAGAGCTTTGACGTTGAACGCTTTGTCATGCATGAGAAGTATTTCAACATCCTGGGTACATGACTCCTTAGCGTATTTTATTGATGAAGCATAAGTTGCACTCAATGAAGAATCGCCTGTTGAGGCCGTCCAATCGTAAAGCCTATATCCCATATCATGCAGACCGTTAATTATTCTTCTTTCATAAAGCGGTTTGCAATTCCAGTTTGTCGAACCTCCCGGCATACGAACCATATCCGGCGTTTTTCCAGTATATTTTTCTATTTCATCCGAAAGCATTTCCAGACCGCGGATATATGAATATTCACTTTTATAACATGAACTGTAGGTGTGTGTATAAGAGTGCATTGCCACAACATGCCCCTGATCGCTTATGTCCTTGACTTTATAAAAATATGAGGGCTTATAGACTACAAAAAATGTTGCCTTTACATTATTTCTATCAAAAGCTGCAAGGATTGCATCAGTACTCGGACCGGGACCATCATCAACAGTAATGTAGCAAACCTTTTTAACCTCTATGTTATAGACCTCTGCTTCTCCGTAAATGTCGATGGCTGAAACTGTGCATTCGCCAACATTGACACCGGTAACAAGACCTCTGTCATCCACTGTTGCGATATTTTCATCAGACGACTCCCACGCAGTTATTTCCCTTTCGGTTTCTATCTGCTCACTGAGAAACTTGCCTATTTCAAGCTTGTGTTCGCTTACAGTGATTTCCGCATCTGTTTGAGACACTATATTATCATGCTGCAAATCACTGCCGGAAGTTACAGACGTCTCAAACACTGCCGAAGTATTTCCAATTTTTTCGTCTGACGCAGCGCCCGCCGTAAAACAGACGGATGCAATCAAACAGAGCATCACCAACACAGCGGACAATCCGCTGAATATATATTTCTTTCTGTATTTCGGTTTGTGGCTGTCTGAGATTTTTTTATTACTTTTCAAAGTATATCATCCTTTTACAACGCAATAATACATGTTAGAATTATATTATAAAACCGTATTAATGTCAACTATTTTTAGCAGAAATAAAGAAAAAGATAATATTTATACATATCATTTGTAAATGATCAGATATGTAAGATTTTAGCGTAAATCATAATTTATCTGCGTGACGTCCACTTGAAAATCAAAGATTTTCTCGTTAGTTTTTATGGGCTTCGCATTGTTTCCTATTTTAAGTCTTTGCTACACTTCAGTTTTGTAGGGGCTTTGCCTCAGCCATTCGCAGAATGGCTGTTACGACACCCACAATGGGCTTAACCGCTATTCAAGGAATAGCGGTGTCCCCTTTGACCCTGCCAAGAGGACCGCCGCCATTAAAGGAATGGCGGTCTCCCCTTGGATTCCCGGCGTTGCGTACTCTCTGGTAAATTATCATTTATATGTGTATTTTGATGTTTTTTGCATTTATGAAATATCGCAGGAAAAAATATTAATCGCTCACCAAATCCGTGCGCTGTCATATCCTGTCATTGTAAAGTTTTTTATTATGCGACACTTACACAGGAGTTGATTTATATGTGCGGAATAGCAGGAGAAATTTGTCCACACGGAGGTATTACGGGGGATTTCGCCCGCGCGGCTCAGGATTCACTCAGGCGGCGCGGTCCTGACCAAAGCGGAATTTATCGCAGCGACAGCGCGGTGCTGATACATACCCGCCTTTGCGTGGTAGACATCAAAAACGGCAGGCAGCCCATGACCTGTATTCAGGACGGCAAACGATATATTATCGTCTACAACGGCGAACTTTACAACACTGAAGAAGTGCGCAGCGAGCTTATAGACTACGGCTGCGAGTTTACAGGTCACTCCGACACCGAGGTGGTACTCAAAGCATACACGATCTTCGGCTCAGAATGCGTACACAAGTTTAACGGCATTTTCGCTTTTGCGATATGGGATGAGCGCAAGCACCGCCTTTTCTTCGCCCGCGACAGAATAGGCGTCAAGCCGTTCTTCTATCACATAGACAGCGACGGCAAATTCATATTTTCCTCCGAGATAAAAGGCATATTGGCTCAGACAAATACACAGCCGGAAATTGACGCGGAGGGTGTATTGGAAATTATGCTGATAGGTCCCGGCAGAACTCCGGGCTACGGCGTATTTAAGGGAATAGATGAACTGAAGCCCGCCCACTGCGGTTTCTTTGACGAGGACGGACTGCGCATTTACCGCTATTGGAGCCTGACCGACCGAGAGCACACCGAAAGCTTCGCTCAGACAGCCGAGCATGTGCGTTATTTAGTGACCGACTCCATCAAACGTCAGCTTGTTTCTGATGTTCCGATAGGCACATTTCTCTCGGGAGGTCTGGATTCCAGCCTTATTTCCTCTGTGGCCTCCCGAGTGCTGGCGGAGCGCGGCGAAAAACTGCACACCTTTACTGTAAATTACAAAAACAATTCCAAATACTTCCATGCCACAAAATTCCAACCAAACAGCGACAGCGATTTTGTCGGCAAAATGAACGAATATCTCGGCTGTGAAAACCATCTGATTGAGCTTGACACCCCCGATCTCACCCACGCCCTTTTCAATGCAGTTGACGCGCGCGATTTACCGGGTATGGCGGATGTGGATTCGTCGCTGCTGCTCTTCTGCGGCGAAATCAAAAAGCATGTAACCGTTGCGCTTTCGGGCGAATGCGCTGACGAAATATTCGGCGGCTATCCGTGGTATCGCGACCCGACAGTCCGAGCCAAAGACGGCTTCCCGTGGGCACAGTCCACAGCCTACCGCGCCGAATTTATCCGCCCTGAATTCACCGAACAAATCGACCCGCTGGACTATGTACATCAAAAGTACCGCGCCACGGTCAGGGAAACCTCAAAGCTTCCAAACCTCTCACCTCTTGAGTCCCGCATGAAAGAAATGGTCAATCTCAATCACCACTGGTTCATGCAGACGCTGCTCGACCGCAAGGACAGAATGAGTATGTACAACGGTCTTGAGGTTCGCGTGCCGTTCTGCGACTACCGCATAGCTGAATATCTGTACAGTGTGCCGTGGAAATTCAAAGACTACCGCTCGTATGAAAAGGGTCTTTTGCGCGAGGCTATGAAAGATTATCTGCCCGAAGAAATACTCTGGCGCAAGAAAAGCCCCTACCCCAAGACTCACAACCCGGGCTATCTGGCGGCAGTATCATCGCTACTTGCAGAATTAGCCACGGATTCTTCCGCGCCGATATGGCAGATTGTCCGCCGCGACAAGGCGGCAAGCCTGCTGACTGCGCAGAACAATCCCCAGCCGTGGTATGGGCAGCTTATGACCACGCCCCAGACGATTGCCTACCTTGTACAGGTTAATTACTGGCTCAAAAAATACAATATACGAATTGTATAAAAATACCGCCATGCGAGTTTTTCAAAAGAAAATTCGCGTGGCGGCTGATTTTTATATTATAACATGTACCAATAAATCATAATTTAACTGATTGACGTCCACTCGAAAATCAAAGATTTTCTTGTTAGTTTTTTAGGGGCTTCGCATGGGTACTTTTCCTATGGCAAGTTTTTCTTGCACTTTAGTTTTGTGGTGGCGTTGCCCCCACACCCCCACCAAGGCGCTGCCCTGGACCTGCCAAGAGGACCAGTCCCCTTGGATTCCCGGCGTTGCGTACTCTATGTTAAATTATCATTTATCTGTATCTTTCGTACCAATCCAGCATATCCTGCATGACCTCTGCTTTGTTCAGCTCATTGACAACCTCGTGGCGCGCCCCGGGATACAGCTTTAATTCCACGTGCTCAATACCGTTCTTTTTATAAGCCTTATAAACATTCGTAGCTCCACGCCCATAATCTCCCACAGGGTCATCTGTTCCCGACTGCAGCAGAATAGGCAGATTCTTTGGAGTGGCGGCAAATGTCCTTGACTTGTTGCACCCCATATTCAGATCCATCATCACAGCTAATGCCGACACGGTGAACGGAAATCCGCAGTATTCATCAGCCAAATATTCGTCAACTACACTGTCATCTCTGCATGTCCAGTCATATGCCGTCCGGTTAGCGGTTTTCTTATTGTACTTACCGAACACCATTTTATACGCACCGTCAGAATATGTCTTTTCGCCCCTTGTACGCGACCTGTATATTACAAATGCCCTGCCCAAGGCCGCACCGGGCACTGAATAGCCTGTACCGCTGAGCGCTACAGCTTTGTAAAGCCCCGGCGACTGCGCAATAACACACCTCACTATAAATGAACCCATGCTGTGACCCATAACATAAAGCGGTTTATCGGGATATTGGGCGGCAAAATACTCCGCCGTTTCGACAGTGTGGTTAATCATCCTTTCTGCGCCTTTCAGCGGAATATACCCCAATTCAGAAACATCAGCAGCAGTAAGACCGTGACCGAGGTGGTCGTGACCGAACGCAAGATAACCGTTTGCGCTGAAAAATTCCATAAGCGGCTTATAGCGCGCCGCATATTCCGCCATGCCGTGAACTATATGCACCAAGCCCTTAATTTCTCTGTCAGGCTTTGAAAAGACACAATGAACCTTTGTGCCGTCCTTTGCAGTCATAAAAAAATCATCCATATTTATCATGATAACATATTCTCCTTTAATCTTCCGTGCTGATTTCCTGCTCCAATTTCGACCACGCATGCGCCGTCTTAACCGCGCGGTTCCAGCCGTTTAATAGTTTTCGGCGGCATTCGCCCGCCATATTCGGCGTGAATTTTCTGTCAGGTTTCCAGCCGCTGACGATTTCATCTCTGCTCTGCCAGAAGCCTGTGGACAATCCCGCCAGAAACGCCGCTCCGAGGGCGGTAGTTTCCACGATTTTCGGTCTGTCAACCTCGACCTCAGATATGTCCGCCTGAAACTGCATGAGAAAATTGTTTGCGCTTGCGCCGCCGTCCGTTTTCAGCACGCTCAATGGCGCGCCAAGTTCCTCGCCCATAGCATTGAGCACATCGTTCGTCTGATACGCGATGGACTCCAGTGCGGCGCGAATCAAATGGTTGCGTCCGCTGCCCCGTGTAACTCCCACGATAGTGCCACGGGCATATGTATCCCAATGCGGCGCACCCAGTCCCACGAATGCAGGGACGATATACACGCCGCCGTTATCCTTGACCTTTTGGGCAAAATATTCGCTGTCGGGCGCATCGGTAATCAATTTCATCGAATCCCTCAGCCATTGAATGACCGCGCCGCCCACGAAAACACTTCCCTCGAGGGCATAATTCGGCTGTTCTCCCCTGCAGGTCGCCGCGATAGTCGTAACCAGTCCGTGAGTGCTGAATATCGGCGTGCTGCCTGTGTTCATCAGCATGAAACAGCCTGTGCCGTAGGTATTCTTACTCTCGCCGGCATTGAAGCAAGCCTGTCCGAAAAGCGCCGCCTGCTGGTCGCCCGCAATGCCTCCTATAGGTATTTCCGCACCGAATATCTCTGCACATCCGTAAATTTCGCCGCTTGCCCTTACCTCGGGAAGCATGCATTTTGGTATGCCGAACAGCTCAAGCAATTCGTCATCCCACTGCAGCGTGTTTATGTTAAAAAGCATGGTGCGTGAGGCATTGGTGTAGTCAGTGGCATGAACCTTGCCGCCTGTCAGCTTCCACAAAATCCACGTGTCCACCGTGCCAAACAGAAGCTCGCCTCGCTCGGCTCTCTCTCGCGCGCCGTCGACATTTTCCAGAATCCAGCGGATTTTGGTCGCGCTGAAATAGGCGTCGAGCAGCAAGCCTGTCTTTTGATGTATCAGCTTGTCCCTGCCCTGCCGCATAAGCTCGGTGCAATAATCCGATGTGCGGCGGCATTGCCAAACTATAGCATTATACACAGGCTCACCCGTGTTTTTATCCCACACAACAGTAGTTTCACGCTGATTGGTAATACCGATTGCGTGAATGTCCTCGGCTCGTATTCCGCTGCGCGCTATTATCTCGGTAATCACACTGTACTGCGAGGCGTAAATCTCCATCGGGTCGTGCTCCACCCAGCCCTCGTGGGGGTAAATCTGCGGAAATTCCTTCTGTGATATATCGATAATGTTCTGCTGCCTGTCAAATAAAATCGCCCTCGAACTGGTCGTGCCCTGGTCAAGAGCCAGAATATATTTGCCCATTTTTTGTGACGCTCCTTATGGAAGTATTCATTGCCGAATATTATAGCACAATGCACAAAATAAATCAACATACAATATCATATACAGCAAAAAATCAGCGTATTAAGGATACGCCGATTCCGGCGAATATTCAGCATCCGGTTTTTTGGCGAAAAATATCCTCCAGCGCGGCAATATTTTCACATTCCCGGCTTACAGCCAATTTACCGCCCGCCAGACCGAACACTCTGCCGCCCGATTTGCGGTAGGACATTTCTGAAAATGACGCAAACACACGCGCCGCCTCCCGAATCCTCCAATGCGGCATAAAACCGCTGAGCATTCGTCCGAAGTCTCCGACAGCGGCAAACTCTCCACCCTCTGCGTACAAAAATTCATGCAACTGTACCGCCGGCACACTGCCGTCAGTGAGCGAAAATTCCGTAAATTCGGCGGGGAATTTTTCTTTAACCTCCGCCGGGTCAAGTGCGAATTTTTCTGCGGCGGATTTTACTCCGAACCCGACAGCTTCGTTCATCACGTCAATGTCCACGCCGCGGAAAATCGCATGGGTGCCGAATATTCGCGTGCCCTCGGTGCCTTTCCTGCCCGAAAGTGAGAGCGCGTCGGCATAGGGATAGAGAATCTGGCTGTAGGTCACGGGATAATTCTGCATAAGACAGCGACAGCATTCCGCCGAAATCTCGGAGCATACCGCGATATTCTGCGGCGTGCATGCAATGTTGAATTTGATTCCGATTATTTTTTTCATTTAATTAAAGTTCCTCACAATATTCCGGTAGCTTTCATTATATCGAGCGCGACGAAGCCCTTATGCTGATCGCCGTTTACCGTGACGTCCGCCGCCGCGCGGTAAATTCCGTCGCGCTTGGCGTACAGCTCGCGGATTGCCCCCATTTTATCCTCGCACTGCAGCAGCGGGCGGGTGTTGTCGTTGGCAAGACGCTTATATATGACCTCGGGAGTTACGTCAATCATCACGAGAATGCAGCCCTCTTTCAGCGCGTCGATATTGCGCTGAAATGTGAGCTCACCGCCGCCTGCCGAGATTATCAGCCGCGAACGCTGCGAAAGCTGCTTGCAGAGATTATGCTCGAGGTCACGGAAGTACTGCTCACCGTGTATTCTGAATATTTCACTGATACTCATGCCCTCGGCTTCCTCGATAAGCTTGTCGGTATCCACCAGTTCTCGCCCCGTATTAGCCGCAAGCTCTGTACCGACGGTGGTTTTACCGCACCCCATAAATCCGAAAAGCACGATGTTTTTATTCATCATAATTCTTTATGTTCCTTTGCTGTATGAATTTTTATGCATGGTTATATAAATGATAATTTACCAGAGAGTACGCAACAATGGGAATCCAAGGGGGCAGGCCCTCTTGGCGGGGTCGAGGG
>JAQXFQ010000168.1 GCA_029005175.1 Bacillota bacterium | reverse complement strand
GATTATTTGATAAGTGCTTACAAAAATACCAGGAAGTATATAAAACAGTGGGATTAGAAATAAAGCGTTTTTCTAGCGTAGATGAATTTGTCGCAGATTATTTAAAGGAAGCAAAATTTATGTAAAATACACACGTAACTTTCAGTTTGTAGAACTAATGTGTTAGTCAAAGAAATTGAAATTTAGAAAATAGAGATTAGTCTATTTGACTATACGAGCAATAAGGCAACTCAACACTTATATCGGCTCGACACACCCATTTTAAGGCGAAAATAGGTGCTCCACCATTTCCTTGTACAGTAGGGGTTGAATAGGTTTTTTATTGAACAATCAAGCCACGTGGAGTGTGTAGCACTTTTGTCCCGTTAATAAGCAATATATTATTTTTTAATTATAAAATCATGTTGGGAGTATAATTTTCATGAAAAAGTGGAAAAGAGTTTTATTGATAGTTGCAGTTAGTGTTTTTACCTGCGTTTTATGCTTCGTAATCAGCCTTGCAGCAATAATACCCAAATTTCAAAAAAACACCGTTGAATTGGGAGAAAGCGTCAGTACCGAGCCGAGAGATTATCTGTATGGCTATAGCTTTATTATCGCAAACGCTGATATTGACACCAGCCATGTAGATACAACAAAAGTCGGGCAGTATGAGGTACACTGCGACATTTGGTTTTATCATTATGCATTTAAAATTAATGTTGTTGATACCACGGCGCCTACCATAAGCGCATCAGAAAATCAGATTTATCTTGCGTCCGGCAGAGAATATCACCCTGAGGATTTTATTGACAGTGTCTCGGATCTTTCGGGTGATGTGCAGACATGGGTCGATTACGGCGGTAAACAGTACCACAATATAAGCTTTGAAATTCTTGGGCAGTATACAGTTGCAGTCACGGCAAAGGATGCCTCCGGAAATGTCAGCAGTATTAATGTGAATTTTACAGTGGATGAGGCTCCTGTGATTATAGGTGTTTTTGATCGTCATCTGTTAAAGGGAAAGAATTATGATGCCGGAAAAAGCGTTGTGGCAATAGATAATCTGGACGGCAACATAACAGAAGATCTGAAAATTGACGCTGCGGGTCTTGATACAAATACAATCGGAGAATATTCCGTCACATACTCTGTAAAGGACAGTTACGGACTGGAGTCCAGCAGAACAGCCACAATTTACATATGCAATGAAAATGAAATCGGCAATTATAATGATGAGCGTTCAATTTCAGAAGAAGAACTGGAGCTGATGTGTGAGGCCGGTTATTTTAAATATGAACCGCTGAACGAGCCGGATTATGATAAAACTGTCAGTATGATAGAACCAACTCTTATAGATTTAAAGAGAAATCTCAGTAACGGATGGGTGGCCGGAAGCGGCGTAATTTATAAAATCACACCTCAATATACTTACTTTTTGTCGGTTGAGCATGTTTTAAAAACTCAATATCAAGGTACAGATATAATGTTTTTTGACGGAGTAAAAATTCATGAGAGTTTTGAATATACGACCTCTGACGCAGATAATGAAATGTCAATGTTTAAGGTAAAAACTGCCGACATTCCTTGGGATACACTGTTTTCATTAAAGCAAATATATGTTGATTACGACATTTATTCCAAGCTTCAGGTGGGGGACAGCGTTGTCGCATATGCAAAGCATTGGCTTGGAAGAGATGTGGATTTAATTCGACCCATGAAAGTGAAGAAATTAACAAGCTCTATAAAGGAATTCGGTCTTATCAACTCATTATTGGAAACAAGTCATAATATAGTATCCGGAATGAGCGGTACTGCTGTTGTGGATTATAAAGGAAATCTGGTTGGACTGTCAAGCGCAGCGGGATTGTCAAGTGATAACAAATCCTCAAGCAGTTATCATTCTAAAATTGATTGCCTAAAAGAGCTTGAAGCAAAGATGGATAAAGAAGCAAGTTTGACTGTAAACTGACGAAGAATCTGACTGCACAATCTGTATACTTCTAATTTACGGATAGGCTCTTAATTTTCATACGTTATTAAGGAAACTCTGAATAAGTCAGATTCTACCATGAAATTTACGGTAGAATCGACAACTGCGCCTTTATTCAGCGTATCCTTATATTATGCAAATTGACTTTTTGCAATGTATGTGATAACATATTAAATGAAAAGTTATGCGTAAACAGAAGAGGAAGATTATGAAAAAGAATAAATTAGTTGCCCCTGTTTTGAAATGGGTTGGCGGTAAAAGGCAGCTTTTGGATACTTTAACTCCTCTGCTGCCAAAAAGAATAACCACATATTGTGAGCCATTTATTGGCGGCGGTGCAATGCTATTTCATCTGCAGCCTAATGTTGCTTATGTGAACGATATAAATAGCGACCTTATTTTGGTATATACAATAATAAAAAACGATGTTGAAGCGCTTATTGCAGCTTTAGCTGAATATAAAAATGAGGCGGAATTCTTTTACTCTGTCAGAGATTGGGATAGGGATAAGGAAAAGTATGCCTCATTGACTGATGTGGAACGTGCAGCAAGAATCATATATTTGAACAAAACTTGTTTTAACGGTTTATATCGTGTAAATAATGCAGGAGAATTTAACAGCCCGTTTGGCAGTTATAAAAATCCTAATATTGTGAATGCCCCTGTTCTGCGCGCTGTCAGCTCATATTTTAACAATGCTGATATTCATTTTACTTCAACAGACTATGCTGAGGTGTTAAGAACAATACCTAAGAGTACCTTTGTATATCTTGATCCTCCCTATGATCCTGTTTCTGTAACATCAAACTTTACCGGATATTCTAAAGGCGGTTTTACACGAGCTGATCAGATCAGACTGCGTGAATGCTGTGATGAATTAACAAAACGGGGAATTAAGTTTATGCTTTCAAATTCTTCAACTGAATTTATATACGATCAATATGCAGCATATAACATCACTGTTGTTCAGGCAAAACGTGCGATTAATTCTGTTGCGAGCAGGCGCGGTGATGTCGATGAAGTAGTGGTGAGAAATTATGAATGAGCCTAAAAGCCTTAACGATAAAGCATGGGAAAGCCTTTTTGAAAAATATGATATTCTCAATAGAATTGATATGGATGGCTGTTTTCAAATATCTGCTGCGCAAATCAAGGAATTCAGAGAACCTCGTCTTATGGCAAAATTTGACCATACTATTAATTTGCCAAAGATATTCGCGGAAAACAAATTGTCTATACTTCCTGTAACCAGAGGCGACTATGTAATTTCTCACTTTGATGCATATCATAAATTTGAAACAGCGGACACAGCTATTACCAAAGTATCCATCCCATCACATATCCAAAGCTTGGATTACAATAACATCACAAGTGAAGCGTTTGCTTTAAATTGTGCGGCGGCTGCCGGAATTATTGAGGATTTTACCGATGATGAACAAATCATTCCTACTGTTTCGGGAAGAATGAGTTCCGATTATTTTCACTTCAACATTATGGATACACTAAGCAAAAAACATAGAGAGGTAGTTGTTTATCATTCACAAATAGAAATTGATGCTGCATATGAAGGGATCAGATACTTATCTTTGTTTGAAGCAAAACGTGATCTTTCAGAAGATTTTTTGATTCGTCAATTGTATTATCCGTATCGTACATGGCGAAATAGTGTTGAAAAGGACGTAAAAACTATTTTTCTTGTCTATTCCAATGGAATTTATCGCTTATACCAATATAAATTTGAAAATCCAATGGATTATAGTTCTCTGGTGCTTGTTAAGCAACGTAATTATACTATTGAAGATACTGCAATTACATCTGAGGATATTCAGAAAATTTTACAAAGTACAGCGTTCATTCCGGAACCAAGCATTCCGTTTCCTCAAGCAGACAGCTTTGAGCGGGTTATAAACTTATGTGAATTGCTCAATGAGAGTTCCATGAATAGAGATGAAGTGACTGAAAAATATGATTTTAATGTCAGACAAACGAATTACTATACGGATGCAGCACGCTATCTTGGTTTGGTTGAGAAAAGCAAGGAAAACGGAATACCTTGTTATCACCTTACTGAAAATGGTGAGAAGAGTCTGCGCAAGGGATATAAACAGCGACAATTAGATTTCTGCCGTCGTATTTTGCGACATAAAGTTTTTGCTGATGTTTTGAAAAGATACTTTGAATCCGGTGTTATGCCGTCGAACGGTGAAATAACTCGTATTATGAAACAATCTGATCTTTATAAAGTGAAAAGTGATGATACATTTAAAAGACGTGCTTCTACTATCAGAGGCTGGATTGAGTGGATTGTAGGTTTGATAAATGAATAAATATCCAATATTAATTATTTTTCGCTCGTAAAAAACACATCAAGTCAAGAAATTTCTTAGCTTGATGTGTTTTTGAATTATTTATACTTCAATCTATTTGCCCTGACTGTCGTTTGTCGGTTTATTTACAGATTCATTTGGTGCGTGATATTTATTTTCTGTATTCTGTACATTCTGAATATTCTGCGGCGCGACGTATCCGTAATTAATTGTGGGATAAGCCGCCTTAGGCTTCGGGTGCTTTTTGCGGTAACGGCGCACTACGAATATCACAATTCCAGCAATTGCCAGTATCGGTGAGAGCGCAGCCGCGATTATTATTATCCACAGCAGCAGCGACCACAGGAAATTTACCACTGTCAGAAATCCGTTTTTGATAAGCGTCAGTACGTCGCTGAAGCTGAGGGAATACCACTCGAAATTATCCTCTACCACAGAGGGCAGCTTATCACTCTGAACAATTGTAAGTTCTATGGTGGAGAGATCCACCTTCGCATCGTAATATTTCAGCCGTCCCTCCATTGATTCGATTTCAGCCGTGAGGTCGGTAATGTACTGCTGAATAGCCAGACTTTCCTGTAAAGTCTTAGCCTCCTCCAGAAGCTTGTAATAATTTTCAAGAGCCTTTTTCTTGCTTTCCAGCCGAATTTTTATATCGTAATATTCGGCGGTCACATCATCAGACGAAATCGACGAGCTTGTGACGGTATCGGTTTTTTCCGCCAGTTCAATAAATTCCTCCAGCTTATCGGGGTTAATTTTTAGTGTGGCGATTATAGTTATTCTGCTGTAATCATCGTATGCATCCGAATTTTTGCTGACATTCATTTCTCTGCCGCCGTTGTCCTCAGCAAATTTTTTGAGCGTATCATAGCACTTCTGCGCGTCGTCCGACTCCATATAAACATCAGCGGTGCGTATGATTTTATCCTCATACTGCTCCGTGCCGTTTCCGTTTTCCGAGCCTGTACCCGATTGGGAATAGTCCGTGATTTCATCTTTCGACAGTTCTGAATAGTTGGCTTCACTTTCGTAATAATAGCTGTCGTCGGAATAATTTTCGCTTTTTGCGCTGCACGCTGTCATGCTCGCCGCAATCAGAAGCGCGGCGCAAACAGCCTGAATTCTGTGTGCTTTTTTCATAAAAATCAAACCTCTCTTTCCTTTTATCCAATAATTTGGAATTTACATTAATATAACTTCAAAAAATTGAAAAAGGTTGGAAAAATTAATGATTTTTGAAAAAAAATATGATATTATAATATAAAAAAACAGGAAATACTCAATGAAAGCCGGATGATCACATTATGAACGAAATCCTTGGCAAGCTTTTGAAAGCAGCAATGCACGATGACAGCCTACGCCGTGCGCTTATAAACACACGTTCGGCTCATGACCCCGCCGCAGCCTTTTGCCAATGTGCCTGTGAGATGGGGTATCCTATTACAGTAGGCGAGCTTTTCAGCATGGGACAGGAATTCAATGACACTATGCTGAGAAGTGTAAACGGTGGCGGCGTGGAGGGTCCTGACGGCTGGGATGATGCATATGATATGTTTTTTGCTGCACTGGATGAGATTTAGATGCAATAAATGATAATTTAGCAGAGAACTAAAGTAGGACACCTACAATGGGAATCCAAGGGGGCAGGCCCTCTTGGCGGGGTCAAGGGGCAGCGCCCATTGTGGGGTCGTAGGGGCAAAGCCCCTACAAAACTAAAGTGTAAGAGAAACTTGCAGTAGCAAAATGCACCCATGCGAAGCTCGTGGAAAACTAACAAGAAAATCTTTGATTTTCGAGTGGACGTTGCACAGCTAAATTATGATTTATAGACTTACTTGCATACGGCATAATATGCTGTTCATTTATATTCAAATTTGGAGGTTATGCTATGGCGGCTTTGTCCGACATCGGAACAATTAAAGATATTATGCAGCGTCACGGCTTTGCATTTTCCAAAGGACTGGGGCAGAATTTTCTGATAAATCCCTCAGTCTGTCCGCGAATGGCCGAAATGGGCGGCGCACAGGATGAGTGGGGCGTGCTTGAGGTAGGTCCCGGTATCGGGGTGCTCACTGCCGAGCTTGCCAAACGCGCAAAAAAGGTGGTCGCAATTGAACTGGATGACCGTTTGCTTCCCGTGCTGGCTGAAACACTTGCGGAGTACGGCAATGTCGAAATCGTGCACGGAGATGTGATGAAGCTTGACCTGCATCAGATTATAGCCGAAAAATTCAGCGATTGTGCGGGTGTGACAGTCTGCGCCAATCTGCCGTATTATATTACCTCACCTGTAATTATGAGTCTGCTGGAAAATCATCTGCCGGTCAAGGCGGTGACTGTTATGGTGCAAAAGGAAGCCGCCGAGCGCATATGTGCGGCAGTGGGAAGCCGCGAAAGCGGTGCGCTCACAGTGGCTGTCAACTATTACTCGCAGCCCGAAATTCTCTTTAAGGTTAGCCGAGGAAGCTTTATGCCGCCGCCGAATGTCGATTCGGCTGTGATACGCATGACCGTGCGCGAAACGCCTCCTTTTGATGTCGGCGATGAAAAACTTTTTTTCGGCATGATAAAGGCGGGATTTTCACAGCGGCGCAAGACCCTCTCAAATTCGCTGACCTCAGGTGGATTTTTGAGCCGCAGCGATGCCGCCAGCGCGCTGAATGCCGCCGAAATTCCGCTTAATACGCGCATAGAGGCTCTCGGAATGGATGAACTGGCCAAGCTCTCCCGAAGCATATGCAATATAAAACAAACTGTAATTTAAAAATTTAAAATTTTAACAAATTAAAATTGAATTTCACTGTACAAAACAAAATTGATAATGTATAATATTATTCAATGCGTATCACTTTTTGGGAAGGATGGTAATATTTATGAACAACGATTTCAAAAAGGCCGGATATTTTTCCGCAATCGCAATCTTTATCATCGGTATAGCGGCTTTGGTTGTATCTACCGCTGCAAGCTATTTTGCGTATGATGCCGCAATTATATTGGTGGGGCAGTTAGTTTCGCTGCTTTCGTTCTTTGGACTTCTGATAATCTGCTTTGTATCTAAACATAAATATAACAGTGTCTGCGTAAAGTTTGCCGAATATATACTCAATATCCGCAAAAAGGACGCGGAGCGGGATGCGGCTGATGCCCGTCACGCCAAGGAGATACAGAACCTGCAGACAGCCGCAGCCAAGGAACGCGAAAGTGCCGTTGCTGCAGCATTCGAGCAAGGGCGCAGCGCAGGCGAGGCCAAAGCGGCCATGGCTGCCCGGACAAATCCGATCAATCGGTTTAAGCCTCACATGACGCCTGCACCGGTCGAACCGTATCCATCGTATGTGCAGCAGTTCGCGCCCGCCGACGAGGTGCTTTATAACGAATACGGCGAGCCTGTTATGATACGCCGCCGTGTGAAAAAGCAGCATGTTGTTCAGAATTCTAACATGCAATATGATCGTTTTGGTGCACCCATTCAGACCGCAATACCTGTTCAGACAACCACCCCTGCGCCCGTTCCGACTGCAATACCTGTTCAGACAACCGCCCCTGCGCCCGTTCCGACTGCAATGCCTGTTCAGACAACCGCTCCCGAGTCTGTTCCGACTGCCATGCCGGCGCCATTTTCCGGGGATAATCAAATTTACAATTCCCCCTCAACAAATACCGGCAATATTTATGAAGCTGAATCATCAAATAACCAGATATATGTACCCGAACCGGATAAAAAGGCCGCTGAGGAATCGCCTACTCCCCAGCCAATAAATGTAGACCCATACAGAATAGATTTATAAAGGAGCATTCAACAATGGAGCTCAAGCCTCATTACCACGAAGCAAAATATTACGAAACTGACCAGATGGGCATAATCCACCACTCCAATTATATAAGGTGGATGGAAGAGGCGCGTATTGATTTTTTCAGTCAAATCGGCATCAGCTACAAAAAGATGGAGGAAATGGGCATTATCAGCCCCGTGCTTGAAGTCAAATGCAAGTATGAACGTATGGTGAGATTCGGCGATGTTGTAGCTATCAGCATAAAGGTTGAAAAATACACGGGCGTCAAATTGATTTTGTCTTATGAAATGGTGAACACCTCCGATAACACGGTATGCACCAAGGCTGAAAGCTCACATTGCTTCCTAAACAGGGACAACAAGCTTATTTCACTCAAAAAGGAATATCCTGAAATACACAAGCTTTTGGCAAAATAAAAAACGGATAAATTTTTTATCCGATAGCAGTATTATATATTGCGTGAAAAATGCATAAAATATTACTAATGCAGTAAATCCCGACTGATTGGCAAAAGGAGATGCTTTTAACCGTGCGTGAGTTTATATTTCTGACAGCGGGTATATTTATTGGGGGTATTATTGGTGTGGTTACCATGTGTTTGGTGCAAATCGGTAACTGTCGCCGCTGCTCCCACAATAAATAAGCCCTAATTTTCATATCGGCAGGAAATATAAACGCCTATGCGTGAGGCAATTTCCGCCGCCTCAGCATAAGCCGCAATTTCCGCCGCGCAAATCACATAGCAGTCGCTGTATATGTCAATAAGCATTATAGTGAGCCCCGACTGTCCCGCATATTCATTGAATTGCGCCATCAGTTCGGGGATACTTTTTTTAGGATCAAACTTCATGTTTTTCAGCGAAAAATCTGTGCCGTTTGACTTTAGAACAGCCTTCAAAGCCTCCGCAAACTCATACGCGCCTTTATTACAATCCAGCTCTGCTGCATATCCCGCGCGCTCCAGTGCGTCCACTGCGGCAACGAATTTTATCCACTTTTCCGCTTCGGTCGAATATGTGATGTCTCGGCTGTCAAAATCGCTTATATGCTTTTCAAAATATCCGCATGTGTCATTCAGACAGGCGCGGATCTCCCCCATAACATATTTATCTTTGTGACTGAGTATATCAAAAACTTGAAGCAGGCAGGTGTCAAAATCATCTGTCGGCTTCTTTTTATTCAATGTTTCCTTAAAAAAATTGAAAATTTCCATGTTGATGTCCCCCCACTGTTATTTTATCATAACGATATGATAAACTCAATATAAATGATAATTTACCATAGAGTACGCAACGTCGGGAATCCAAGGGGACTGGTCCTCTTGGCGGGTCCAGGGCAGCGCCTTGGTGGGGGTGTGGGGGCAAAGCCACCACAAAGCTAAAGTGCAAGAAAAGATCCAAAATAGAAAAACGCACCCATGCGAAGCCCATAAAAAATTAACAAGAAAATCTTTGATTTTCGAGTGGACGTCAATCAGTTAAATTATCATTTATCGTGCTATATTACATAGCGGCACATTTACACTTTTATATCAATTTTGAAATTTTTGTACTTGACAAAATCGAATAATGGTGTAAAATCAATTTGTGTAGTATATTTATGTATAAAAACCTTGACGAGAATCAGTAAATATTTCGTAGGTCCTCAGAGAGAAGTTATGTGGTGAAAGACTTCGACCAATGAATATTGAACCCATCTCCGAGTTTCGGTCAGAATGCCGTGCTCTTTAAGCCTCGGCAGTAATTTCCGACGGTCTCCCGCCGTTATTCGGGTAAATGAGTGCGCGACGTGAGCATCACATCGCGAATTCGGGTGGAACCACGGATTTTTTTGTAAAATTCGCCCCGAGCCGTTCTGTAATAAATGCAGACGGCTCGGGACTTTTTTATTTATGTTCAGGAGGATATTTTAATTATGAAACTCGACAAACTTGTTGGTGACAGATTCAAAGAAAGACCCGCCGAATGCTCTATCGACAGCCATGCGCTAATGATTCGCGGCGGATATATGAAATTTATGGCAAGCGGTATTTACTCACAGTATATGCCGCTCAAAAGAATTCTCAGAAAAATTGAGAATATCATCCGAGAGGAAATGGACGCTATTGACGGTCAGGAGGTTCTCTTCCCCGTCGTAATGCCCGGCAGTCTGTGGGAGGAATCCGGTCGCTACAATTCCATTGCGAGCGAGCTGCTCAGATTCAAGGACAGAAACGACACCCCCATGGTTCTCGGCATGACCCACGAGGAGGCGGCGGTTCATCTGGTGCGCGATTACGCAACCACCTACACCAAGTACCCGTTCATGATTTACCAGATTCAGACAAAGTTCCGCGATGAGGCTCGCCCCCGCGCAGGCATGATTCGCGTGCGTGAATTCACAATGAAGGACGCCTATTCTTTCCACACCTCACAGGAGGATTTGGAGGAATATTATGACAAGTGTCACAAGGCATATGAGCGCATTTTTGCCCGCGCAGGTATACCCGAAACTATCTCGGTCAAGTCGGATTCGGGCATGATGGGCGGAAATGTGTCGCATGAGTTTATGCTGCTCACCCCCGTCGGCGAGGATTCAATAGTGCTCTGCCGCGACTGCGGATACAGCGCAAATATGGAGGCGGCTGACTGCATTACCAACAACACTCCCGATGAAGAGCTAAAGGAGCTGGAGCTTGTACACACTCCCGACGCTCACACTATAGAGGATCTCTGCGAATTCCTCAAAATAACGCCTGAAAAGACCTGCAAGGCGGTAGTTTATCAGCGCAACAAAGATGACAGCTACATTGTTATTTTCCTGCGCGGTGACTTGGATGTAAACGAAACCAAGGTGACAAACTACCTCGGCTGCGAAATTCATCCCGCAGTAATTACCGAGGAAAGCGGCATTGTCGCAGGCTTTATCGGACCCAAGGGTTTGCCCGAGAATGTCACGGTGCTTTACGACAATTCACTCATCAACCTCACCAATTTCCCCTGCGGCGGCAATAAGCTTGACTACCACTATATCAACTTCAATATGGAGCGCGACTTCGGCGAGGTTGAATACCATGACTTTGCCAAGGCATATGTCGGCGGTATCTGCCCTGTCTGCGGCAAGCCCACTCTGGAGGTATCCCGCGGCATAGAAGTAGGCAACATCTTCCAGCTCGGCACAAAATACACCAAATCTATGAATATGCAGTATGTTGACAGCGAGGGCGAGATGCATTACCCGATAATGGGCTGCTACGGCATAGGCGTAGGTCGTCTGGCAGCTTCGGTATGCGAGGCTCACCACGATGATTACGGTCCCATATGGCCTATATCCATCGCTCCGTGGCAGGTCAATCTCTGCTGCGTCCGTTCGGACGATGAGCAGTGCAAGGCATTTGCCGACAAGCTGTATGATGAACTTCAGAGCCGCGGCGTTGAGGTAATCTATGATGACAGAAATGTGCGCCCGGGAGTAATGTTCTCCGACGGCGACTTGCTCGGAATTCCTGTGAGAGCGGTCGTCAGCCCGAGAAACATGAAGGATAATATGGTTGAGATTTCCACTCGTGACAAGTCGGTGCAGAAAAAAGTCAGCACAGAAAACGCTGCGGACGAAATTCAGAGCCTTGTCAACGATCTTCTCGCACAGTACAAGTAATCGCGTAATATAAATTTATCCCGTCAGATTTCATACAAACTAAAATCTGACGGGATTTTTTTGCAACGCAAAGCAAGACTTGACATGCGGCAATATTTCTCATATAATAATACCCGGTGGCATTGTCCGCGATAAAATTGCATACGGTAGGCGGTTGATCTCTTCCCCCATAAATTAAGAGGGGAGGTGTTGCGCTATGGAATACATAGTCTGTTTGATTCTAGCATTCGTTATTCTCGATCGAATTTTTAACGGCAGCACAATAAATAACCGCCCCTGTCTTCCAAAAAGCGGCGGTTAATTTTTTAATTATTCTGTAAACTTTTAGGAGGTCAACCGTCTACGCAATTGATTCGC
>JAQXFQ010000167.1 GCA_029005175.1 Bacillota bacterium | reverse complement strand
GCCGAAACCTTAACGCAGGCTAATGCCCCGGATGAGCAGACATTTCGGCGGGAAATGGAGCGGAATTACAGAAAGAATCTCGACGGCTACAAACAGGCATTGGCGTCGTTCAGACTGAAAAAATTGATGTGGGACTGCGGCTGTCGGCATGCGTACGGTTTGGATAAGGCAGGGCTGGGGTGCGTTGGGCAATATGGATTTGCTTGAGCGAAAGCCTGATTTTATTGTGGAAAATTTATCTGATTTATTGAAATATTTCTGATGTAGGGGAAAGCGTATGGATAAAAAATTTGTTATTAAATGGGTGACCTTTTGCGTTTGCGGAGCGTTGGTATTTTCCGTAATTGCGGCGGTTATGATTGCCAATCGTTCAGGCGACAGGAAAAATCAAATCGTTTCAGATACTTCATCAGTTGATGAAGCGGTCAGCCCGGTTGATTTTATTACCCCGAGCGATGATGATACAATCAGCGAGATTCCAGTGATACCACCGAACGACGATGAATTTGTGTGCGTGACCGATTATATTTCAGATATTCAGGTGGAATTGAAGTACGCGACCGCTGATAATTTTACGGGCGAGATAATTTATGATTTTGACAAGGCATATTTGAGATACGGCACAGTTAAAAAGCTGCTTCGGGCGCAGGAAAGGCTCAAAGAAAGCGGCTTTGGTCTGAAAATATGGGATGCCTTTCGCCCTGTTTCGGCGCAGTTTAAGCTGTGGGAGATATGCCCCGACCCGAAATATGTATCAAATCCCAATAAGAAATATTCCTCACACAGTCGGGGAAACACCGTAGATGTCACACTGGTGGATTCCCACGGCAATGAGGCGGTTATGCCGACGGGCTTTGACGATTTCACCGCGCTTGCCGATAGGGATTATTCCGATGTAAAGAGCAAAGCTGCGCGGGACAATGCGCTGCTGCTGGAAAATATTATGCAGGAGTGCGGCTTCAAGCCGTATTCAGGCGAGTGGTGGCATTTTAGCGATGCTGAGGAATATGACGTCAGCAAGGATTTTGCTCCGTGATATTTGATTGAGGATGGAATTTGAATTGCACATTAACAGGAAAAAATCAGTCAGCGTTTTTTTAAATAAATCTTAGTTTCGCCCTCGTTGAGCAGCGATTCGCATTTGTAGGATATTTTCGGGTGACTGAGCTTCTGCTGAACCATTACCTTGAGCGCATCGCCTCTGCGGTAGCCGTGAATCACATGTATCTCCGCCACGCTGCCGTCGGCTCGGTCTATCAGCCGCATAAGCTCGCGATATGCCGCGTCTGCCGTCATTCCGTGAATATCAGCTTCAATCACGTTTCCTTTTTTTGAAACCAACATCTTCTATTTTTACCCTCCTTGTATTTTTTATGTTCTTTATTTATTTGTAATGATATGCACAAAAAACTGTTGATTTGTGCCTTGGTAATTATTATAATATAATTGTACAATTATTTCAAACCGTAATTTTTTAGAAAATCCGAAAGGAGACGGATTATGGATACAACAGAATTTGTGGATTCGTCCGCACGCATGCCCGCCGGCAATGAGCACGCCGTTGGTGATGATGTGCTTATGGATATAACCGACTGCCTGCAGAACAGTTATTTCTATGGCGACAGCGGTGCGACTATCGAGGCTCGCCTTACCAGACTTTGCGACGGCAGGCATCCCTATTGGGAGGCATTTCAGAGCCGCAAGGGACCGATTTATGTCAATTGCCACTGCAGCACCGTAAGCGACGGGCGCGATGTGGAAATAGCGCTTCAGTTCGGTGTGGGCGATGACATGCAGACCTTTGCGCTGTTGGCGATAATGCTCGACAATCGCACCCAGACCGATGATTACATTGATGAATTTCTCGCAATGATACGCAAATTGTAATACTGACACAGAAAGGATTATCGGATTTTTATGAAAGAAAACATCTGCACCATTCCGGTGAATGAAATTTTTGAGATAAATGACGGATGCCCGATTTGCCGCATGCGCAACACCATTGAGGCCAAATATATCGACTATATCACCGGTCCGGCGATGATGGAGCCTGACATCCGCATTGAAACCAACCGCGCGGGCTTCTGCGAGCGTCATTATTCAATGATGCTCACTGCGGGACGCGCCAGACTTCCGGTTGCGCTGACGCTGGAGAGCCACCTTATCGAGGTGCGGGAAAAGCTGCTGGCCAAAAAGCCTGACAAGAAGGTGCTGGAGGCTTTGGAAACCCTTGAGGAAAGCTGCTTTGTATGCGAATATATTGAACCTCACCTTTCACGCGCGCTTGAAACAGTGTGCCTCAGCTATAAAAACGAGCCGGATTTTCGCAAGCTTTATGAATCTCAGCCGTATATATGCCTTGAGCATTACAGAATGATAATACAGCGCGCGAAAAAGCCTATGGGCAAGGAATACGATGCATTTGCCGAGGTCACACGGCGACTTGTATTAAAATACGCCGACAGTCTGCAAAATGATATTGCTGGCTTCCGCGACGCATTTGACTATCAGAATGCCGGTAAGCCTATGCCCGAAGCCTCGCGCGATGTAATTGAGCGTACAATTGAATTTCTCACTTCGCGCCCGGCAGTCACTAAGCAGGAAAAGTCGGAATAAATTAAGGGCATAGATGTAAAATTGCACAGTAAATGATAAGTTAACATAGAGTACGCAACGCCGGGAATCCAAGGGGACTGGTCCTCTTGGCGGGGTCAAGGGGCAGCGCCCATTGTGGGGTCGTAGGGGCAAAGCCCCTACAAAACCAAAGTGTAGCAAAGACTTAAAATAGAAAAACGCACCCATGCGAAGCCCCTAAAAAACTAACGAGAAAATCGAAGATTTTCAAGTGGACGTTGCGCAGATAAATTATGATTTATTATTGCAGTTGGTCAATTTTATTTATAGATTTGTATAAACACGGGTGGTGCAGTTTTTGAATTCAATTTTGTATATAGTGATACCGTGCTATAACGAGCAGGAGGTGCTGCCGGAAACCTCTGCGCGTTTGCAGGATAAGCTGGCTCGCATGATGCAGAGCGGACTTATAAGCAGTCTGAGCCGTGTTATGTTTGTGGATGACGGCAGCAGGGACAAAACCTGGGAAATTATTTCGCAGCTTCACAGTCAGAATAAGCTTTTCAGCGGACTGAAGCTTGCTCACAACAAGGGTCAGCAGAGTGCGCTGCTTGCGGGGCTTATGAGCGCTAAGTCATACGCGGACTGCGTGATTTCATTGGACGCCGATTTGCAGGACGATATTGAAACACTGGACGAATTTGTGCAGAAGTTTGACGAGGGCTGCGATATAGTTTACGGTGTGAGAAGTGCAAGAAATACCGACACATTTTTTAAAAAATTTACCGCTGAAAGCTTTTATAAATTTATGAAGCTTCTGAATGTTGATATTATCAATAACCATTCGGATTACCGCCTGATGAGCAAGCGTGCGCTTGACGCTCTGTCAGAATACGGCGAGGTAAACCTGTTTCTGCGCGGCATAGTGCCCACTATCGGCTACAAGACCGACATTGTGTATTACGAGCGGCATGAGCGTTTTGCGGGCGAGTCGAAATATCCGCTCAAAAAAATGATTGCGTTTGCTATTGACGGAATTACGTCATTCAGTGTAAAGCCGCTGAATATGATTTCCGGCGTGGGCATATTTTTATCTTTTGTGAGTGTTATAGGGCTTATTTACAGCCTTATATCCTATTTCGCGGGCTGGACGGTTCCCGGCTGGACTACCACCGTGTGTTCCATATGGCTGCTCGGCGGAATTCAGCTTTTCTGCATCGGTGTATTGGGATGCTATGTTGGCAAAATATATTTTGAAGTCAAAAAAAGACCGCGATATTTGGTGGATATGATAGTCAACGACAACGATACGGAAATTGACGCTGACGCATTGTCGGACAAGGTTAAAAAAATGTGATTGTCTATTACAATTTATATGGCAAAAATTACAAATAATAAAAATTCTTTAATATATATTTATTTTCCAAAAAAATATGCTATGATATTGATGAACCGCTTAATGGAACGGTGATCTATTGATTGAAGCTTTATACATTTATACAGGTGTCTGATTGATAAAAATGCATGCAAATATTTTTGCCTGCACTTTTATCATTGGCTACTATTTTAACGCTTCAAGTCATGGACATACATATTATTGGATATAGAGGGGAACAAAAAATGTCTCGCAACAACAATGGGTATAATTCTTATGTTTATATTCCACTTATTCTTACATTTGCGTTTTTACTTGGATGTTTTGCCGTGGCTCTTATGACTGTTCGGGACGATGAACTTAACAGCGGTTATACCGTGGCTAAAGTATCGGGCTCTGATGTGTCATCAAGCATTAACAAGTATTCTTATGTGGAAAAAGAAGAGGACGGAATAAGATATTATGTGCTGAGTATGCCTGATTTAGAAAATCTTTCGAGTGAGGTAAGCAGTGAGCCTGAGCCTTCGTCAGAGCCTGTGGAGAGCGAAGTCAAGCCGAACTCTAAGAAAAAGGTGGCTTACCTTACCTTTGACGACGGACCGTCGGAAAATACTATTAAAATTCTCAATATTTTGGACGAGTACAATGTCAAGGCGACATTCTTTGTCATTTATCACAAGGGCATGGAAAAGCAGTATAAGGAAATCGCAAGTCGAGGTCATACCATAGCGCTGCACAGCTACACTCATAATTATAAAAAAATCTATTCGAGTGAGGACGCTTATTTCAACGACCTTAAAAAAATAGGAAATTATGTCAAGTCGGTGACCGGAACGGAAACAAAAATCACACGCTTTCCCGGCGGCTCAAGCAACACTGTAAGCAATAAATACCACAAGGGAATTATGAAAAATTTGAAAAAAGACGTGCTGGAGCAGGGGTATATTTACCATGACTGGAATGTTGACAGCGGTGACGCGCGAAGCAACAACGTACCGGTGGAAACCCTGCTGAAAAATATAAAGTCCACAATGGGCAAACAGCGTCAGATAAATATATTGATGCATGACACCGGCAAGGCAAAGCAAACTACGGTTGAGGCTCTGCCACAGATAATAGAATATGTGCAGTCCCAGGGATTTGAAATACAGCCTATCACCGAGGACAGCACTCCGATACGTCACAATTGGTAATATATACTAAATTCCCCTGTTTCAGATTGTCTGAAACAGGGGAATGATTATTTTGATGATTATTTAAGATTTAAGAAAATAAAAAACGCCCGACCCACATATAAATCCACAAAATTGATAAAATTATGCGCTATGGAATACTTAGATGAGCTTAAGCTCAGGTTTTTCATCGATGATGCTGCTGTCGGCTGTATTATCGGAGTCTTCCTGTGCGTTCAGCTTTGCTTCTCTCTCGCTGTATGCCTTGATTACTCTGATAGCCCAGTCGCGACCGACCATACAAACTCTGGAGGTATTGATGGCGTTGACGACCTCAGAAAATTTCTTGCTTATGCTGTCGTAAATCTTCCGGTCGATAGCGATAGAACGGGTAGTTCCGTCGTCGCAGAAGAATATAAGGGCGTCCTTGTCGTCGCGGCGTTCGTAATAGATATTGATTACGCCAATGCCGCTGAACTGCTTGCTGAATATATCGAAATAAACGAATTTAGCGATTTCAATAACGCCGTCGTTCAGACCGAATTCGGCTATTTTGATTTTTTCCATTAATTCGTTGACTGTGGTCACAACGCGGATAGAATAATTGGGAGCCTTAAAATTGTCTTCTATTGCACTTCTTATGGCCTCATAGTCAAAGCTCTTAAGCTCCTCCTTGGAGGTAATAGGGCGAAAATACAGCATAAGACGCTTTTCCATATCATGATAAGCTATGCGCGATACCACTTGAATTCCCTGACCGCAGTGGGGGCAGGTTTTTTGAAAGAGCTTACCCGTAAGAATCAGAGCCTTATACTCAGGATTATTCTGTACATTTATGCTCGCCGGCTGTTCTACTTTGACATCTGCCTGACACTGTGGGCATTTTATGACATAGGTTTTATTTTCCATTGCTGATGGGACACATCCTTTCGTATGAATTATAACATAAATCTAATAAAATTGAAACACTTATTTATAAATTTTTACAATATTTTTGAAATAAATATCGGCACAGCAACGTCAAAATCGCTGTGCCGATGTTTGGATTATTTTATTTCTATTCCGCCAAAGGACGCCTGTGCGTTGATGTGAATGACAGGTGCTGCGGGGTCACTGCTGTTTATAAATTTATTTTCGACGCCGCCGAAAGACGCGGAGGAATGCAGGTCAAGCCGGCAGGTCTGCGGCAGATAGATTTCAATGCCGCCGAACGAGGTCTCCGCCTGAATGGTGCATTCGCCCTCAATAACAGCGCCTCGCAGGTCGAGAAACGCGCTGCCGAAGGAGGCGTCGAGAATGCAGCCGGTAAAGGGCTGACCGTTGTAATTCGGGCGAACTGAACCGAAAGAAGCGGAGTATTTGGGAAGTGAACCGTCATCGGTAATTATAGGTGAGCAGTCGCCGTTTTTATTGCCGCCCTTGTGACCTGTAAATGCACTGATGATTATGCTGATGCCGCAAACAATCGCAACAGCGGGCAGAACCAGCCTGCCTATGGGAATGTTGAGAATATCCTGCCTCCAAAGCAAAAGACCGATTCCCAGCGCAAGTAAAGCCAGTGAGAAGAATTTATTTGAGTATTTGTTAAAGAGCGAGCAGAACGCCGGAATTATGATGAAAAACGACCACCAGCCGTCAAAGAAAATTGTAAAATGGTCTATATATCCCAATGCCGCCGCACCGTACCCGACACCCGCGAATACTACAATAAGCCCTAAAATAACTGCCGATAATTTTTTCTCCATTTTTGATTTCTCCTTAGTGATAATGAAATTTATCGGATTTGTAAACCGATGTTAAAATTATAACATATAATTGAGCTGATTGCAATAATTTCGGGTATAAAATACAAAAATCTTAGGGTAAAATGCGATGAATACAGGTAAATGATAATTTACAGCAGCACTAAAATAGGACACCTACAATGGGAATCCAGAGGGGAACCGCCATTCCTTGAATGGCGGTAAGGGCCCTCTTGGCGGGGTCGAAGGGGACACCGCTATTCCTTGAATAGCGGTTAAGCCCATCGTGGGGGTTCGCCAGCCATTCCTTGAATGGCTGAGGCAACGCCCCTGACCACCCAATATAAATTATGATTTATATTCATAATTTGTCGCATTTGTTATTTTATAATTAATAGTAAATTAATATTTTAATGTTAAAATAAAAAATAAAACCATAATTGAAGGGTGAGTGTTGTTTTGGCAAAGTCATTAAATGTTGATGTAGAAAAGAACGTTGAAATTCTGAAAAACAGATTTCCGCAGTTTGAGGAGTACAAGCTTGATTTTGAATTGCCTGCCAACAAGGGCAAATATTCAGCCTTAAAGCTTCAGAATGAAAATCCCGTGTCGTTTTCTATTTATACCATAATATCTCAAAATGACGGTATTCTGCTGCGGTTCGGCGATTTAATGCTGTACTGCAATCATCCTAATGTTGACAATGAATTTCTGGAAAAGATCGATCTCATTCTGTCCGACAGGTTTATTGCGCTGGTAAACTATGAGAATATCTTACATCTTAAACAGGGGATACCTGGCTTTTCCACATATTTTGTTATGAATGAAACAGGCGAGTTTGACGATGAAAGACGTAGACTGCGCGATACTTTGATCGAGCTTAAAAGAAACCATACCGGCTTAAAATGGCTTTTCAACAAGTACAGGGGCGTGACTGTGCTGACGAACTGGAGCGGCTCAATGTTTGAGAAGTTTGAAAAATAATTCCTTTGGTTATGTCAATTATATATATATATCAATGAAACTGTTGACGTTTTTAATTATTTGTGTCATAATGTAGGTGTATCTTTTATCAGCAGCCATTGAGGGATTTTTTTGATGCGGCTGTGTTTACGGAGGGATTTTCATGGCTTTTTGTTCCAAATGCGGAGCTGAGCTGCGCACCGGCGTGAAGTTTTGCACTAAGTGCGGTGCTAAATGTGTTTATATGGATGACAGTGAGCCTATTCCGCAGGGCGACGGTCAGGCAAGCGCTGACGGCGAGACCGCCGGAGAATTTACTGCTGATTCCGCTTATGATAATGAGGCTGCTGAGCCGCCGCAGTCGGAAGCAAAGCCCGAGAACGACACCCGACCTATGGCACCTACCATTGTTCTCGCTCCGCCTAAGGTGAGAACTAAGCAGAGTATCGCCAAGAGTGTGGCAAAAACTCTTATCGGATGCATTCTGGTGATAGCGGTAATAATAGGCGGCGTCTGGGCAACGGCATGGATAATGAGCAACCCATTTCGCTCCTCAAACATCGAACAGGTGGATAACGAGAAATACACCCGCATGCTTTCACTTGTGGAGGATGTGCGCAATCCTAACTTTGACGAGGTAATTGACGATCTGCTCACCAAAAAGGGCAAGGCGGAGGATTACAGCTTTTTGCAGGAGTACACCGATAAATTTAACGAGATTCTGGGTACAGACTACACGGAGGAAGAAAAGCTTTTCTGCGATTGCTGTTATTTTGTGTGGTATACTGAATATCAGGCCAAGCGATATGAATGGCTGTCGGAAAACAGCGGTCTGCTCAACGGCATTTATGTGAAAAAGGCTACGACCTATCGCAGCTACGCTGATACGTTGTATGAAATGCTGTGCAGCGCCGACTCTGTTACCGATATGAACAATATTAAGCAGTATTGCGCCGATCATGAGATAATATCAGATAATACAAAAAACAATTAAAAACAGAGTCTGCGGCATGCAGTCCTGTTGTGAAAGGAGATAAAAAGTTATGTTCTGTAAGTTCTGTGGCACAGAGATGCCGAGCGATTCTTCACACTGCCCGAAATGCGGCAAAGAGGTAAGGGATATTGTTCCTGTAGAAGAGAGCAAGTCGATGGCTAAGGCAGATGAGGCGAATGTTCCGCCGCCGCCACCGCCGCCTCCACACAGGAAGAAGGGACTGGTGGCTCCCATTATTATCCTGCTGATAGCTGCGTCCGGCTGGCTCTACATTATTTATACCAACAGCATAGAGGGTATGCTGGCATGGTTCACATCTTACAATGAGATGAACAACAGCCTGAATTCAAATTATGTCTATCACAACGACAGCGCGGACGAAATTATGGGCAATATTCTTTTGCTCGTTATAATGGTTCTGTTCACTGCGCTGGCGGTTATCGGCTTGGTAATGCTGGTCAGACGACTGATTCGTAAGTTTGTTCCCAAAAAGCGCAGATAATATTTTACAGTAAACATTCTGAGAGAAAGCGAGGTAATTGCCGATGTATTGTTCATCATGTGGCGCAAAAACTGCCGACGATGATGTTTTTTGCGGACAATGCGGCGCAAAATTGGCGGCGTCTTCACTGCCGCAGGGCGAGGACAACGCCGCGCGTGAGGCTTTGCCGCCGCCCGTGAATATGGACAGCCGCGCCGAATATGCCATGCTTCGTCCACCTGAGGATGAAATGCGCCCCCTGACCAGAGTTGCATACAATATTCACGACTCTGAGCAGCGAGTGGCTGTGAGCGGTGCGCTGAATGTCGTGTTTGTTGGCTTGTGCCTGGGTATAGTTGCCAATCTGCTGGCGATATTTGACAAGATGAGCAAGCTTACCCAGTCGCTCAGAACATCCGGCGAGACATATCTGAGCAAGACTATATACGAGCAAATGGGCGGAGATCATACCATGGGGCTTATGTGGCTGTGTCTGCTTTTTGCGGCACTGGTGCTGCTCTTTATAGTTGTCGGCAAGCTCAAGCTGCGGCTGAAGAAAATCAATCGCAAGGAAAAGAAATTCAAGGCGAAAGGAATATTCCTCGACCTTTAAAATTAAAATAAGAATAAAAAATCGCCATGCAGCTCAGACAATGACTGCATGGCGATTTTTTATTTTTTAACGCTGATTACATATGAATATACCGTCGGCACGATTATTACAACGAATATTGCCGCCGCACACACATAATATGCGCTGAAAAATGCGGCGATGATAACGATTATTCCGCAGAGTACCGTTATCCAGCCTGCCAGTCGGTGTGTTCTGTGCCAAACATCCTCGTTGTAAACCGTCCACGGCAGCTTGACGCCGAAGGTATAATTCGGCTGGGTTTTGGGCAGGTAATTTCCTATAAGTATGAAAATAATACCGATAATTAAACAGCAAATCAGGCCGATGTCGGTGAGCATATCCATCACATACATCACGGTGACGGATTCCAGTATTATTGTGATGACGGGAATTATCAGCCGAACGATAGTTTGGACGGGCTTAGGATTGCTTCCGCTGCCCTTGGTATTATCAATGGCGCAGCAAAGCAGGTGAAATGCCATCATTATAAGCGGAAGTCCGAAAATAACAAACGGCTTGGGTGCAAAGCTGTCGGGCTGATTGTTTATATCCCAATGAATGGGAAGCGGACTGGGCATTCGGCTGTAAAATATCAGTCCCGGAATTATGCCCACCAGACACAGCAGACCAAATAAAATATCGCTAAGCGTTAGAATTTTGCGGGATGTATCGGGTTTATTCTTCATTGGAATGTTCCTCCTTTTCTGACGGCTCGTTTTCGCTTTTATCCACAGTGTTTGTGAACTGGTTGAACCACAGCATTATCTCCTCAAAGACCGAGATATTCAGCGAGTAGTAAATGAAATTTTTCTCTTTAGTTTCGTAAATAAGTCCCGCCTTTTTCAGCTGGCTCAGATGATAGGATACCGTTGCGCCCGTCATGTCAAATTTTGAGGAAATTTCGCCCGCCGCCATTCGTCCGTCGCGCAGCATGAGCAGAATCTCGCGCCTTACGGGGTCGGCCAGAGCCTTAAATGTCTCGGGAAAGCCCATCAGCGTCATTCCTTTCGTAAATTATTTAGAAAATTATCTAAATAGATTATATCAAAGCAAGCTCCCCTTGTCAAGATGCATGCAATAAAATTTGCGGTGGGATTTTTTGAAGCGTTTTATAAAATGCAGTCAGACTTTATACTAATATTCAATTAAAAGTGTAAAAAAATCGAGCGAAAAACTTGCGTATATGGTTTTTTGCGAAGGTTTTTTGTCTACACTTTATTGAAGATTAGTATTAAATCAGCCTGACTGCATTTTTATTGTGTGAAATTTTTTATTTGATTAGAATATTTCGTGCAGAGCGTGCGTCGGGCATTCCGAGATACACTTGCCGCAGCCTGTGCAAAGGTCACGGTCAACGTGTGCCACGAAATTCTCCACCTTGATTGCGCCCGAAGGGCAGCAACGCTGACATTTCATACAGCCTATACAGCCGACCTTGCAGTTTTTGCGGGTGACGGCACCCTTTTCCCTGTTGGAGCACATAACCTGCGCCGCCTGCTTGCGGGGAGTGATTTCAATAAGCTGCTTTGGGCAGGCCTTGGCGCATTTGCCGCAGCCTACGCACATATCACGGTCAACTATCGCAATCTCGTTGCAAAGCTCGATTGCGTGATAGTCGCATTCCTTGGCACAGTCGCCCAGTCCGATACAACCGAAGCGGCAGGAGTTCATTCCGCCGTAGAGCTGTACCGCCGCCGCACAGGAGTCAAAACCTGTGTAGTCCATTTTGACCGAGGTGTTGTCGCAGGTGCCCAGGCAGCGAACGATTGCTGCCTTAGGGGTCATACTTCCCGCGTCCACGCCCAGTATAGCCGCGCATTCGTCAGCGACAGCCTTGCCGCCGACGGGGCAAAGTCCGACCGCTGCTTCGCCCTTTGAGAGAGCCTCAGCATAACCGCTGCAGCCGGAGAAGCCGCATGCGCCGCAGTTTGCGCCCGGCAATGCCTCTGACAGTTTTTCGGCTGTCTCGTCCTTCGGCACAGCCATTATGATTGAAGCGGCGGACAGACCTGCGCCTGCCAGAATTCCGATAACCGCCACAATCAAAACCGGTATCAGTATACTCATAAGATTAAAAACCGCCTTTAATTAAGATTGATGTGTAATGGGTTGTTATGTAAATCATAATTTAGCGACGCACTAAAGTCAAGCGACTTACAATGGGAATCCAAGGGGACTGGTCCTCTTGGCGGGGTCGAGGGGCAGCGCCCTTCGTGGGGTCGTAGGGGCAAAGCCCCTACAAAACCAAAGTGCAAGAACAACCAGCAATAGGAAAAATGCGAAGCCCATATAAAACCAACGAGAAAATCGAAGATTTGCGAGTGGACGTTACGCAGATAAATTATGATTTATCGGCATTTACACCACGCCCGAGAAGCCTAAGAATGACATTGCCACGAGTGATGCGGCTATTAGTGTGATGGGCAGTCCCTGAAGCGTTTCGGGAATATCGCAGGATTCCATGCGCTTGCGCACGCCCGCGAATATCGCCATGGCTACCAGGAATCCCATACCCGAGCCGAAAGCGCAGATTATTGCATAAAGGTAACCGCTGCCAAAGCCGTAGCCTGCCGCACTGCCGTAATCCTCGGTGACGAGAATCGTACAGCCGAGAACTGCGCAGTTTGTGGTGATGAGCGGCAGATATACGCCCAGCGACTTGTGCAGGGGGGGCATGAATTTTTTGAGTATTATCTCAACAAGCTGAACCAGCGCGGCAATTATGAGAATAAATACAATGGTCTGCAGATATTCCAGTCCCAAGCTCTCCAAAATCAGCCTGTATATAGGATAAGTCACCGCAGTGGCGAGCATCATGACGAATATGACCGCCGCGCTCATGCCCATGGCGGTGTTGAGCTTTTTGGATACTCCGAGGAACGGGCATATTCCCAAAAACTGCGAAAGAACATAGTTGTCGGTGAGAATGCCTGCCAGGATTATGGTAACAATTACTTGAATTACGTTCATTACTTGCAACCTCCTTTACCCGACATACTGCATGTTGATGCAGCGGGACAGTCGCCGCAGCCGTTGCGCACGGGGAGATTCTTCTTTTTGCTCAATTTGTTGGCGGCGGCGATAAGCAGACCGAATACAAAGAATCCGCCCGGAGCCAGTGAGAAGAAGAGAATGGGCTGCATGATGCCGCCCTCGCCGAGCAGCGGAAGCGGAATGCCGAATATTGTGCCTGCGCCCAGAGCCTCGCGGATTATGCCCATGCAGAGCAGTGCGGCGGTGAAGCCCACACCCATTGCAAAGCCGTCCAGCAGCGAGAGGAAGGGCTTGTTCTTGCTTGCATACATTTCGGCGCGGCCGAGAATAATGCAGTTTACGACTATGAGCTGCAGATAAATTCCGAGCGATTGATCCAGCGCGGGGGTAAAGGCTTTTACCAACATCTGAACGATAGTGACAAAGCCTGCTATAATGGTTATGTATGCCGGAATGCGCACCTTGTCGGGAATAACATTGCGCAGGAGCGATATTACTAAGTTTGAACACATGAGCACCAGCGTGGCGGCTACGCCCATGCCTATCGCGTTGGCGGCGCCCGTAGTTACAGCAAGCGTCGGGCAGGTGCCGAGCACCAGCCGCAATACCGGGTTTTCGGTGATAACGCCGCGCTTCATCGCACCCTTGAATTCATTGAGCGCGGGATTTTGCTTCTTGCCGCTTCGTTTTGCGGTGGCAGCGGAGGTCTTATTGGCTGATGAAGCTTCTGCATCTTCGACCTCAACTATGCAGACTGACTTTTTTTCTTCAGTCTCGCGGCTTTTTTCGGCTGAGCTGCCTCTGCCCATTGATATTGTCTTTTTAGCCAATTGCTTCTTCTCCTCCCGTCTTATTGTTTAGGGTTTCCAGATACGGTTTAGCCGTTTTGAGGGCTTCGTTTACCGCATTGGTTACAGCGCGCGAGGTAATGGTTGCGCCCGAGATCGCGTCAATCGTGCCGCCGTCCTTTTTTACGGACATATCCGGCTCGGCTGAACCCTTGTACTGGGCGAGGAAAGAATCCTCCTTAGCCTTTGCGCCCATGCCGGGGGTCTCGCTCATTTCGAGGATGTTCACGCCCGACACGCTCCCGTCGAGCCTTATGCCGGTCATTACCTTGATGGCGCCGCCGTAGCCGTTTGACTCTGTTGCCACCACAACGCCTGCGTACTCGCCGTTTTCCAGCACAGCGGCATATACGTTGCCCGCCTCGTCGAGCTGCTCGTAGCTTTGCGCCGCCAGCACCTTGGAGCGGCTTTCGGCGGCTACTTTTTCGGAATTGGCGGCGATTCTGTCGGCGGTAAGGACGTTGGTAACAGCCAGCAGCAGTGTGACTATTACGCAGATAGCCGTTAAGATTCCCGCCGGCTTGAGCACCTCAACGGGATTTATTTTAATTTTATTTTGCATTGCGGCTTACCTCCGTTCCAAAGGGTCTGGAATGAGTGAGAGTTTCGATGTGGGGAGTGAGTATGTTCATGAGAACGATTGAGTATGAAACACCCTCGGGAAGCGAGCCAAAGAGGCGTATTGTCATGGTGATAACTCCGCAGCCTATGCCATAGATTATCTTACCGGAGCGTGTGGTTGGGCTGGTTGTGTAATCAGTCGCCATGAATATCGCGCCGAGCACCACGCCGCCCGACATGATGTGCCAGAGAGGATTCTGACCGCCGATAAGCGCGATTACTGCCACCGTGCCGATGAAGCTGAGCGGAATTTCAAGTGTAATAACTCTGCGGAGCAGCAGGTAAATGCCGCCGAGCAGCAGTGCTATGATGCATGTTTCGCCAAGACAGCCGCCTCTCATGCCGATAAACAGCTCCATCAGAGTGAAGGTGGGTTCGCCTGAATTCATCTGAGCCAGCGGAGTGGCGGCAGAAACGACGTCCGTGCCCGAATTGGAGCTGAGGTAGAAGAAGGGACGCGACCATTCGCTCATATCCTGCGAGAAGCTGATGAGCAGGAATATTCTCGCGGCTAGAGCGGGGTTTACAAAGTTCATACCGATGCCGCCGAACATCTGCTTTACCACGACTATCGCAAACACCGAGCCGAGCACGGCGTAAATCGGGTTAATTGTAGGCGGCAGGTTGAAAGCCAGCAGCACGCCTGTGACCGCTGCGGAGAAATCGCCTATTGTCTGCGGGCGTTTCATAACGCGGCGGCATATGTACTCAGTGAGTACGCAAGTGGCTGCGCAAAGAACTATGAGCATCAAAGCCTGCCAGCCGAAATATATTACAGACATTATTGCTGCGGGAATCAAGGCTATAAGTACATCCTGCATTATGACAGCGGTACTCTCTCCGCTGTGAGCATGCGGAGATGATGATACCGACAGCCTCTGCGGCATATTATTTTCCATTTATACGATCATCCTTTCGGTTGGAATCGGATAAGATATAATAGATAAGAATACAAAATCTGTATTTTTGCGAGTATTATCTATTCACTATTCTCTATTTACTTACCTTCCTGTTTTTACTATGCTCTTGCCCATGCGCATAAACTGAACCAGCGGACGGTGGGCAGGACATTCATAAGTGCAGCAGCCGCATTCCATGCAGTTCATTACGCCGAATGATTTCAGACTGTCAACATCGCGTGTTTTGACAAAATGCTGAATATTTACGGGGGAGAGCAGCATGGGACATGCACTCACGCATTTTGCGCATCTTATGCAGTCGGTCATCTGCACCGACTGAGCCTCTTGGTCGCCCATAAATATAATGCCGTTGTTTTGCTTTATTATGGGATAATCGAGAGTATAAAGCGCAGTGCCCATCATGGGTCCGCCCATAAGCACCTTTTTGGGCGTCTGAGCAAATCCGCCGCAGAATTCGGCTATGTCTGCGATAGATGTGCCTATAGGAGCTATGACGTTTTTTGCTTCGGAAATTGCCGAGCCGTCAACGGTTATGCGCTTGGTCACCAGCGGCATGCCTGTGTGTATATAGCGGTCGATAAATCCCACAGATGTTATATTGAGCACCACGCAGCCTGCGTCGGCGGGGATTTTGCCTGCTGGGACTGTTCGACCCGTACACGCCTTTATGAGCACCTTTTCCGCGCCGTGAGGGTAAGAGGTTCTGAGCTTGAGCACGCAAATTTTGTCCTGCAAATTACGCTCGGATATGATTCTGCTCAGCTTGTTTATTGCCTTTGGCTTGTTGCCCTCAATGCCTATGATTACCCGCTTGAGCCCCAGTATATCATAAAGATATTCCGCGCCGTCGATTATGTCCTCCGCACCTTCGATCATCTCGCGGTAATCGGCGGTGAGGTATGGCTCGCACTCCGCGCCGTTGATTACAAGCGTGTCAACCTGCTTGTCGGGGGGATAATTCAGCTTGACCCACACAGGAAAGCCTGCGCCGCCCAAACCGACAAGCCCCGATTCTCTCATAGCGCGGCAAAGCTCGTTGCGGTTGGTGACAACGGGCGGCTTGATGTGGGGGAACAGTGTCTGCTCACCGTCGGATTCGATTTCGATAGTCTGCACCTCTGCGCCATTGGGCATAAGCATAGTGCCTATCGCCTTTACCGTGCCCGATACGCCGGCGTGAATGGGCGCGCACATGGCGGATACGCTGTCGGCGATTTTCTGACCGACCGTCACGCTGTCGCCCGCCTTTACAGTCGGCTCGCAGGGCGCGCCGATGTGCTGCTGCATGGCGATAACTACCTTAGCCGGGACAGGCATGATTTCGGATTTAGATTCAGCCGTGTTTTTCATATGGTCGACATGAACGCCGCCGTGAGTTTTAAACGGCTTTACGGGCAGAGTCAGCTCCTGAGGCTGCGTTCTGTCGGCTGCCTTTTTAGGCGTAAATATTGATTTGTCCATGAATTCCTTCCTTTACGACAATAATATACAATCGGCGGCATACTCCGCCATGATATCATGTTATAAATGAATTATAGCATAATGATTATGCCTTTGCAATACACAACATCGGCATTTTATGGCAAAATTTGAGTGTGTTGTCGATTGCGGCAGTATGGTGGGTTATACATAAATGATAATTTAGCGTAGACTAAAGTCAAGCGACTTACAATGGGAATCCAAAGGGAGACCGCCAGTCCTTGAATGGCGGCGGCCCTCTTGGCAGGTCCAGGGCAGCGCCTTGGTGGGGGTGTGGGGGCAAAGCCCCTACAAAGCTAAAGTGCAAGAAAAAAACCAAAACAGAAAAACGCACCCATGCGAAGCCCTATCATATGCGTGGCATATGATAAAAAATCTAACGAGAAAATCGAAGATTTGCTAGTGGACGTCACACAGATAAATTATCATTTATTGTGCAATTTAACATACCCGCTCACTTATACTATAATATTTATTAAAATTTGTTGAGCAGATTACTATGGACGAAAATTTTTTCCAAAAAAATCTTGACAACTATATCGGATAGTGATATATTAATTACGGAATCCGATATATCGGCATCCGTAATACAAGCGTAAAATGAAAGAAAAGAGGTACTTTTAAATTATGGCAGTTACACAGCAGACGGCAAATGAAATTTTTGAGAATCATCCCACACGTTTCAAGAAGAAAGAAAAAGAGTCTATGCGCGCCGAATTGCGCGCGAAGCTCAAAGAAATCGGCTACTCCGACAGCGAAATTACAGAGGTCAAGGCGTCCGGCACCAATCTCGTGGCAGGCGACCCGCACGCGGAATACATCTTCACCGCCCATTACGACACACCCGGCAGAACAGGCTGGATGCTCGGCACATCGAAATGGTTCGGAATGACCGGCGCGAATATATTTTTGCTGGCTTTAATGCCGATTTTGATTTTTATAGGTGCAGCACTGCCTGAATTAATCATCAATAATTTTAATCTGAATGTAGAGCAAGAGGCAGTGTATGGATTAAATTTTTTGGCAGGTTACATCGTCCTGCTTGTGTTTATGGCTGTGATGATAATCTCTATGGTGGTCAAAAATAAAAACAACCGCAACGATAACACCAGCGGAGTGCTTTCCCTGCTGGCTCTCGCGGAGAAAGTGGCGGCAGACGACGAGCTGCGAGGCAAGTGCTGCTTCGTGTTCTTTGACAATGAGGAATGGGGCTTGCTCGGTTCGGCAGGATTTGCCGGATACTGCAAAAAGAACGGCATTAATTTGAAGAAAAGCAAAGTAATAAATTTCGACTGTGTGGGCTACGGCGATGTGCTCACCTTTGTCTCCACCAAATCAACCCCCGTTGCAAAGTCGGTTACTGCGGCATTTGAGGAAGCGGGACAGAAGCCTGTTTACAAACGCAGCAGGATGATATTCCTGAGCGACCACGCAAATTTCAAAAATTCGGTGATGGTCAGCTACACTAAACATTCGCTTATCGGATTGCTCTATCTGCCCTTGATTCACACCGCCAAGGACGTTGAATGCGACATCGGTCAGATTGACAGGCTCACGGATAATTTCTACACATTTGTCAAGCAGGGCAAAATTTAAGATTTTTCAGACAAGGAAATGATTGCATGAATGAAAGCAAAGGCGCACTTACCGAGGCTGTATTTTATATATTGATTTCGCTCTATGCTCCTCTGCACGGCTACGGTATTATTCAGAATGCCGAAAAGCTCAGCGGCGGGCGGGTTAAATTGGGTGCAGGCACGCTCTACGGCGCGCTCAATACCCTACTGGGGCGAGGCTGGATTGAGGAATGCGGCGATTCGGGCGAGCGAAAGAAGGAATATGTCATTACCCAAGCGGGCAGGCAGGCGGTTCGGGACGAAATCGTCCGACTGGAAGAACTGCTGGACAACGGAAAAAGAGTATTGCAGGAAAACGGAGAAAATGTTGATTGAATTTAACTTAACGCAAAAGGGGTTATTGTGAATTGATATGAAAGATAAAATTACAAAACTCAGGGCATACACCACCATAGACCGCGAGGAAAAGTTTCTCAACGATATGTGTCAAAAGGGCTGGAAGCCTGTGAAAATAATTTTGGGTATGTTTTTTAAATTTGAACGGTGTGAGCCGGGCGAATACATAGCGCGCGTTACCACCTCGATGAAGCCGGGGAGCGCGGGTTCGAGCAAGGAAAAGCGGGAGAGTATGATTGAATTTCTCACCGATTCGGGAGCGGAGATCATCCCCGAAAAGCTGAATGTCGATATAAATACGCGAATTTATACCGTGCGTCCGTCGAGTCTGGGCGAATTTGAGATAAACACCGACATCGAATCTCTGATAGCCGATTACTCTGCGCGCCGCAAGTATCACAGGAACTGGTCGGTAGCCGCCTTTGTACTCATGCTGTTTGCGATTTTATTTGGAATATTGATGTGCATTGATGGCGAATATGATTTTGCCTGCATTGAATTTACATCTGCGGCGGTGGAACTGCTCGCCTTTTTGATGCTATTTATACCGGTGCCGAAATACAGCCGCAAGATTAAGGAATTGAGGGCGCAGAGGGCAATACACGAGTAAATCATAATTTAGCAGAGAGTACGCAACGCCGGGAATCCAAGGGGACTGGTCCTCTTGGCGGGTCCAGGGCAGCGCCTTGGTTGGGGTGTGGGGGCAAAGCCACCACAAAACTAAAGTGCAAGAGAAACTTGCAATAGGAAAAGCACCCATGCGAAGCCCCTAAAAGATTAACGAGAAAATCTTTGATTTTCAAGTGGACGTTACGCAGATAAATTATGATTTTCAACATTTTTATGGATACGCTTTCTCATCAAAACAAAATTCTTCCTGTGTATCATGTCGAACAGGAAAATGTGCAGAACTTACAAAGATTAGATTGCTTTTTTAGTATAGGTTACGCGATTAACCTTTGCCTTTTGCAAGATAATGAAATACAATATATTTAAGGAGAGTAACGAAAATGGATGAAAATAAGAATAACAATGAGCAGGAAAAATTACCTTATGGCATTGAGCCTGAAACAAAAAAGAAATCCGACGGTGACAATGGCAATTACATGAGCGTTGGCATGTGCGTTGGGTTAGCTGTCGGTGGAATTATTGGCGAGAGTTTTTTTAAAGATTATACTATGGGCATGATTATGGGAATGTGTGTCGGTATGGGTATCGGCTCGCTGATCTCGCTGATAAAGAAAAAATAATTCACTGATAAACGCCGATTTTGCGTAAGTGCAACCGCAGGTTGCGGAATTTCCAAGCGTAATTGATAGCCAAATTGCGCGCTTCAGAGTATATTTAAGAGGGATTGAGGTGCTTTCTCAATCGCATAAAAGAAAAGTGAAGGAGAAATTCATCATGTCATTGGGAGAAAAAATTTATAAACTTCGCACCGAGAGCGGAATGTCGCAGGAAACGCTCGCCGAAAAACTGCAGGTGTCGCGCCAGTCAATTTCCAAGTGGGAAACCGACAGCGCGATGCCTGAGCTTGGCAAGGTCGTTGCGCTGAGTGAGATATTCGGTGTGACAACTGATTATCTGCTGAGGGAAAATGCCGACAATACGAAACACGAAAGCTCGCAGCTTCCGCCTATTATAAACGGCAATCGTGCAATATCGGTTAAAACACACGACGGAAAAAATATTTTCACATGCTATAAATTTACGGTTTCGCCGATTGCGTTTCCCGCAAAGGACGAACCCGCCTGTGTGCTGAACGGAGTGGACGGTCGTTCCATATTCGGCGACCACAGCGTTGTGCTGGGCTATTACGAGTCACGGGAAGCCGCAGTAAAAGAAATTGAGCAAATTCAAAAGGCGATGGCGGCGGGGCAGACCGTGTATGAATTGCAGCATTTTGTCAAGGTAAAAGGAATGTTTGGTGTGAAAGTGGTTCGAGAGGAGTAAGCAAATCAAATGAAAGGTGCAGTTTGTGACTATGATGCCAAATGCATGTTGATTAACGACAGCAGGAGTAAAATTCTTGTCAGGTACAGCGATGTTCATTACATCAAGTCGGAAAATGTTTATCTGAAAGTCGTGACGGAAAGCAAAAGCTACCTGATGAGAAAAAAGCTGACTGATATGGAGTCTGAGTTAAGCGGCGGCAGCTTTGTGCGAATACACCGAAGCTATATAGTCGGACTTGATTATGTGAGTGCTTTCGACGGCAAATCGGTCATATTGACTGACGGCACGCAGCTTCCGCTCAGCCGAGGCTGTGTCAAGCAGTTCAAGGACGCAGTAGTAGGTTTATTGCTTTAAATCATAATTTATATTGGGTGGTCAGGGGCGTTGCCCCCGAACCCCTACGATGGGCGCTGCCCCTCGACCCCGCCAAGAGGGCCTGCCCCCTTGGATTCCCATTGTAGGTGTCCTACTTTAGTGCTACTGTAAATTATGATTTATTGTATAAATTAAAATGCCTGTGCGGTTAATCAAAACGCACAGGCTTTAATTATATGGAAACGCTGATTTTGAATATTAGTATAAGCCAAATCAGACCACTCTCAGCAACGGATTTCCGCGCGGTTTAATTGACGGCAAAGCCTAACAATCAGTGGCAGTGTCCGCAGTCACAGTCGTGGTCATGCTCATGACAGTCCTCGTCGCAGTCGCAGCAGTCGCCGCCGCAAAGTCCCTCGGAAAGCATCTCTATCTGGTCGTAGATATATGCAGGATTGAGGAGAGAGAGAACATCCTCAATAGTATTGCAGTAGCCCTGCAGATACTGATATTTCGGGTCGTCAGGGTCAAGGTCAAAACGCTCATCGCCCTTGTCAAGGCTGAGTGTCTCGTACTTCTCTGTAAATTCCTCTTCGGACATATTTACCATATCCGCGCGCATTTCATTGAGGGCGTCGCGCGTTCCGTCATTGTATGCGGCATAGTCCGAAGCCTCGGCGATTTCGTCTCTCAGAGTGAATTTAAGCATTCTCTCGGTTATGTCCATTACTGTAAATTCAGATACCTTTTTACTCATAATATTAAAATTCCTTTCGGTCAAAGTCAATTATTCTTCATCCTGTGACGCCATATGCTCGGGAGCCTCGACCTTGAGCATGTTGAGCACATTGGCAATTACCGCGCGCACGCAGTCGCAAAGGACAAGCCTTGCGCCGGTAAGCTCGGGGTCGGAGTCGTTGAGTACGCGGCAGTCGTGGTAGAATTTGTGATATTTTGAAGCAAGCTCCATCACATAGCGTGTCATGCGCGCCGGCTCATATTCCTTTGCCGCGGCAATGATTTCATTCGGCAGAGAGGAGAGATAACGGATAAGCTCCACCTCGGCGGGTGCAGCCAGCCTGTCAAGCGCGGCGTCTGTTACCTCGGAGAGGTTGTATTTTTTAGCCTCCTCCTGACGGAGTATGGAGCAGATACGCGCGTGGGCGTACTGCACATAATAGACAGGGTTCTGTGAATTCTGCTGCACAGCCAGCCCGAGGTCAAAGTCCATCTGTGTGTTTGCCTCGCGTAGGTTAAAGAAGAAACGCGCCGCGTCTACAGGAACTTCGTCGAGCAGGTCGGCAAGCTGGATAGCCTTGCCCGTGCGCTTGCTCATTATTTTAGGTTCGCCGTTTTCCATAAGCCTTACAAGCTGCATCAGCACGACTTTGAGCTTGGAGCCGTCCAGTCCCAGTGCGTCCATCGCGCCCTTCATACGCGCCACATGACCGTGATGATCCGCGCCCCATACATCAATGCAGGTGTCAAACTTACGCGTGCTGAATTTGTTGCGGTGGTAGGCAATATCTGCGGCGAAATATGTTGGGTTTCCGTTGGCGCGTATAAGCACCTCGTCCTTTTCGCCGCCAAACTCGGTGGCCTTGTACCATGTCGCGCCGTCCTTTTCATAGGTCAGACCCTTGTCGCGGAGAATATTGACAACCTCCATGACCTCACCGCTGTTGTGCAGGGTGCTCTCAAGGAACCAGGTGTCATATTCAATGCGGTATTTAGCAATGTCGGCTTTCATCTTTGCGATGTTTTTGGGCAGGGCGTAATCAACCAATGCCTGACGACGCTCCTCCTCGCTCTTATTCATGTAGCTGTCGCCGTGGATTGCGGCAAACTCCTTGGCCAAATCCATAATATCGGCGCCGTGGTAAGAATCCTCGGGCAGCTCGACAGCGTCCTCGCCCTTAAATATCTGCTGATAGCGCACATCGAGCGAGAGGGCAAATTTCTGAATCTGGTTGCCGGCGTCATTGACATAAAATTCGCGCTCAACGTAGTATCCCGCAGCTTGCAGCACAGCCGCAAGGCAGTCGCCGAGTGCGCCGCCGCGGGCATTGCCCATATGCATGGGTCCTGTCGGATTGGCGGAAACGAACTCAACCATAACGCGTTCGCCCTTGCCGTAATCAGACTTGCCGTAGTCCTCGCCGTCCTTTTGAATATCCCTGAGCACGCTGCTGAAATAGCTGCGGCTTACAAAGAAATTGATAAAGCCGGGACCTGCGACCTCGCAGCGTTCAACATATGTACCTGTGAGATCCATGCGCTCAACTATAAGCTCGGCGATCTTGCGGGGAGCCATATGGAAAGCCTTGGCAGACACCATGGCTACATTTGAAGCGAAGTCGCCGTGTGAAGTGTCGGCAGGCGTTTCTATGCCGAATGCCGGTACAGGCTCAGCCGCCAGCACCTCATCAGCCACAGCGCGCCCCAATGCCGCCATAATTATTTCCTTGATTTGCGTGTTGATTTCACTTACAGGATTTGACATTTTTTATTACCATTCCTTCTAAAAAATATAAATTTATTCAATGTATTATAAATTAGCAAATATAAATCATAATTTATCTGATTTACGTCCACTCGAAAATCAAAGATTTTCTTGTTAGTTTTTTATGGGCTTCGCATTTTTCCTATTGCAAGTTTATCTTGCACTTTAGCTTTGTGGTGGCTTTGCCCCCACGCCCCCACAATGGGCGCTGCCCCTTGACCCCGCCAAGAGGGCCTGCCCCCTTGGATTCCCGATGTTGCGTACTCTATGATAAATTATAATTTACGGTATGATTTTTTTACAATAATTAAAAGATGTATATATACCATGCGCTGTTTTTGACTGATTTGCCAAACATGAAATTATGTCGAATTTTGAGGTTGACAAAGACCGCAGACTGTAATATAATTTTTTAAATACCATAGTTTTTGCGGCTGTCATGTGTACCGCCGCGCGGCTGCCGCGAGCAGCCATTGTAATCAGTGTGAAAGGAAGGTTGTTTTTATGCTTAACACAAATCAAGAGACAAAATTTGTCAAAGAAGGTCTTACCTTTGACGATGTTCTTCTCATTCCGGCACACAGTGAGGTTGAGCCTCGCAACGTGGACATTTCCACCCGTCTGACCAAGAATATCAAGCTCAACATCCCGCTTATGACATCCGCTATGGATACCGTTACCGAAACCCGCATGGCTATCGCTATCGCCCGTGAAGGCGGCATCGGTATTATTCACAAGAATATGTCTATCGAGCAGCAGGTTGACCAGGTTGACCGCGTAAAGAGAAGTGAAAACGGAGTTATCGACAATCCTTTCCACCTGGGTCCCGATCACCTCGTGGGCGAAGCTAACGCTCTTATGGGCAAGTATAAGATATCCGGTGTGCCGATTTGCGACGACGAAGGCAAACTGGTGGGTATTATAACCAACCGTGACCTCAGATTTATGGACGAGCATGACTTCTCTCAGCCTATCAAAAATTTCATGACCAAGGACAACCTTGTGACCGCTCCTGTGGGCACTACACTTCCCGAGGCTCAGGAGATACTCAAGAAGCACCGCATTGAGAAGCTTCCGCTGGTTGATGAAAACTTTAAGCTCAAGGGTCTTATCACCATCAAGGACATTGAAAAGGCTGTTCAGTATCCGAATTCCGCCCGCGATAAGGCAGGCAGACTGCTCGTCGGCGCGGCTATCGGCAATACTCCCGATGTTCTCGAGCGCGCAGGCATGCTTATTGAGGCAGGCGTTGACGTGCTGGCTCTTGACTCGGCTCACGGTCATCACATCGGCATTATCAACTGCGTAAAGAAGATTAAGGAAAAGTATCCCGATGTTGACCTCATTGCAGGCAACGTAGCTACAGCCGCCGCCGCAGAGGAGCTTATCGCGGCAGGCGCGGACGCAATCAAGGTGGGCATAGGCCCCGGCTCTATCTGCACTACACGAATCGTTGCAGGTATCGGCGTTCCTCAGATCACGGCTATTTATGATGTTGCATGCGTATGCGCCAAGTACGGCATTCCGGCAATCGCGGACGGCGGTATCAAGTATTCGGGAGACATCGTTAAGGCTCTCGCGGCGGGCGGCAATGTGGTCATGGTCGGTTCTCTCGTCGCAGGCTGTGAGGAATCCCCCAGCGATATGGAAATCTATCAGGGCAGACAGTTCAAGGTGTACCGCGGCATGGGCTCTATAGCCGCAATGGGCAAGGGCTCAAGCGACAGATACTTCCAGACAGGTCTCAAAAAGCTCGTTCCCGAAGGCGTTGAAGGCCGTGTGCCTTACAAGGGACCGCTGGCCGATACTGTTTACCAGATGATCGGCGGCTTGAGAAGCGGTATGGGCTACTGCGGCTGTGCCACTATTGAGGATCTCCACAGCAAGGCTCAGTTCGTGAAGATTACAGGAGCGGGTCTGAAGGAAAGCCATCCCCACGACATTTCCATTACCAAGGAAGCTCCCAACTACTCGAGCAATATGTAAAAATAATACTGAAAGACTATTTTGTGGGACACCCTCTGTAAGGAAGGCGTCCCACATTTGTCTAAATTTATAAGTGAAAAATTTTTGTATCAAAGCTATGGAATAGGTAAATAAATTCTAATGAAATCGTGAGAAAATTGATTTTTAGCTCAAAATATGCTATAATTTCAATGACCCATTTTTGTGCAGTAGATTTATCAAAGTTGGAGGTAAGACGGTGGCTGTTTGTTATAACAATTTGTGGAAGCTGCTTATTGACAGAAATATGAATAAAACTGAACTTAAAGAAGCGTCTGGAGTCAGCTTTAATGTTATGGCTCGAATGGGAAAAAACGAAACTGTTTCGTTTGAAAGCATAGAAAAAATATGTGCTGCGCTTAACTGCAATATAGGAGATGTTGTTGAAGTGGTGTCAGACGGTGATGCTGAGAAAATTAAAACTTTTACTACATTAGAATTATTTGCGGGAGCCGGCGGTCTGGCTCTCGGTATTGAAAAAGCAGGATTTGATACAATTGGTCTTATTGAATTAGATAAGGATGCATCTGATACGCTTAAATGCAATCGTCCAAATTGGAGAGTAATAAATGACGATATAGCTAACATTTCATGTCTTGATTTGAATGAGTATTTTGGTATTGCTGAGGGTCAGCTGGATCTTTTATCAGGCGGCGCACCATGTCAAAGCTTTTCATATGCAGGTAAACGTTTAGGTTTAGAGGATGCCAGAGGAACTCTTTTTTATCATTATGCTAAGTTTTTGGAACAACTTCAACCCAAAATGTTTTTATTTGAAAATGTAAAAGGTTTACTTACGCATGATAAGGGACGTACCTATAAAACAATTACAGATATTTTTGAAAGCACCGGATATATAATTCAGAAAAAAGTGTTGAATGCTTGGGATTATGATGTTGCTCAGAAGAGAGAACGTTTAATAACTATCGGAATTAGAAAGGATTTATCTGATAAGTTAAATTTTGATTTTCCGTTACCTCATAAATACAAACCGGTTTTGAGGGATATTTTACTTGATTGTCCTAAAAGTGAAGGCAGCAGCTATTCAGCATATAAACAAAAAATTTTTGAAATGGTTCCTCCGGGTGGATACTGGAGAGATATTCCACAAGATATAGCTAAAGAGTATATGAAAAGCTGCTGGTATATGGAAGGCGGACGTACCGGTATTTTAAGACGTATGAGTCTTGACGAACCATCTCTCGCTGTTCTGACTTCTCCCAGCCAAAAGCAGACCGATCGCTGTCATCCTTTGGAGGCTCGTCCCTTTACAATCAGAGAAAATGCCCGCTGTCAAAGCTTTCCGGATGATTGGCAGTTTTGCGGCAGTATCGGACAACAGTATAAGCAGGTAGGAAATGCAGTACCGGTGAATTTAGCTTATAATATTGCTATAAAAATAAAAGAAGCTTTGGAGTGTTTATGATGTGGAATCTATCGTTTATCAGTGAAGATGACTTCACAAATCACGTTAAGGCTACGATTGAAAAATACGGCGAGAAGCTGGAATCTTTTGACCTGAAGAGATTTAATAAGAATATTGTTGATCCAATAAAACTGATTTTTGACAAAACGGTTTATCAATCTTCTTGGGAGGAAATCATAGGTAACGAGATTTTTCGTCAGAGAGATAAATCGAATAACAATGACATCGGATATTTTCATCAACGTATTTTTCAGTACATAGCCAACTGTCATGTTCCGCCGAATGGTAAGGAAGGTGGATGGGATGTTATTTATAAAAATTCTGACGGTATTCCCATTCCCGAAGCCGGAAGCGTTCATACGGTGTATGTTGAAATGAAAAATAAGCATAACACCATGAATTCCGCTTCCGCAGGAAAAACATTTATTAAGATGCAAGACCAGTTGTTGAACGATGATGATTGTGCTTGTTTTTTAGTCGAAGCGATTGCTCAACGTTCTCAAAATATTAAATGGGAAACTACTGTTGATAAAAAGAAGGTTGGGCATAAGTTGATTAGAAGAGTAAGTCTTGATCAATTCTATGCTCTGGTAACAGGTCAAGAGGACGCTTTCTATCAAATGTGTATGACGCTGCCTTCTGTAATCCAAAATGTTGTTAATAATCTTGAGGGAACAATCGTACCTCACGATACTGTTATTGATGAGTTGAGAGAGCTTGGGTCTAAGCAGAATATTGAGTCAGAAGATTTGGCTATTTCTATGGCAGTATATATGTTAGGCTTTAGCAGTTATAAAGGCTTTTGTTGAAAAGATTAATATTGAAGAAAGACGGACGACGGATTTATCTGCTGTCCGTCTTTTTTTCAGCCATGAAAAAATTCCAAGATAATTTTGCATAATTAATATTTATACGATTGACGTTGAGGAAAAATTATTATATAATTATAGTCTAAATAAAATGTTATATTTGTGTTTACAGGGTTCAAATTTACGCTAAGGGAGAGATTGTTGTGAGAGAAGCTGTGCAGGGCAAATGTAAAGTTTTTATTCTGATGGTGTGCTGCGTCTTTGTCTGTATTCTGACAGGCTGCGGAATGCAGACCGACATGAAAATCAGTGATGAATTTGCGGGCGAGCGCACGATAGTTTGCGACAAGCTGTCGGATTCGGCTCTGATGTTTTCATCTGCCAAGGTGACTGACGTCACCGAAAGCCTGCAAAAAAATTGTCCGGCGGGTATGGAATTCAGCTGCAAATACACAAGCGACAAAAAGACCGAGGCTGTTTATACCTTCAAGATAAAATTTACCGACATCGAGGACTACAAGTCAAAGGTGGCGGCTATTCTCGGGCGCACTCCAAAGGTTGAATTTGTCTATCAAAGCCCCGAGGAGCAGCTCTTTAAAAGCGGATTTTCACTCAGCGAGGACTTTAACTCCACCGACCTGCTTGTGTGGGTAAAGTCTGCACTCAAAAAGGATCTCAATATCTCTCAGGATCTCTCCAGCTTCACCGATACTGTTTCGGTCACGATGAACGGCACTAAATATGACAATCAGAATCTCATGTCCTCCCGCATTAAAATCGACACTGTGGCGGCATACAAGCTGGACAATGTTGCGATAAGCACCACCCGTTACGGTGATGACGATTACGAGCGCGAGATAATACTGAGCATGCCTCAGAAAACCGTCGAGACGCTGGGCAAGGACAACATTTCAAAATTTTTGCAGTCTGCGGCGGCAGAAGGCATGAGCTGCAAGTGGCTTTCTGACGAAAAAAATCTTTCGCGGTACAGCATATCCTTCAGCGGCACTGCCGAGGTGATAAACATCTGCACCTCTGCAATCTTCAGCGGCAGCAGCTTCAGCTATGTCAAGGACGAGTCGCTTTATACGGCGTTTTCCGAGACAGGAGTGCTTAAGGAAAAGATAATATTTGATAAATTTCCATGCGAAAATGACGGCTCCTGCAATGCCGACATTACATATAAAAACATGGACTCCTGCCTTTTTGACGGCGAGAAATCTACGCTCCGGGCGGCTGAAAAGGCTGTAAAGGGTGAGGGAATTTCCGAGGACGGCAAAACCATAACGCTTTGCTATCGCAAGGCGGCTGCTGCCGACATCAAGCCGTATTCCTCGACAGTATACAAGCTGAGCGAGGTCGATGTGATTACGTCAATAAAGTCGGATGACAGGGTGAGTGTGTCGATAGTTCTCGCCTCGCCTGTAGACACTTATGATTACGGCGCGCAGTTTGCGGCGGCGTATTTTACCAAACAGCTTAAGGACAGCGGCATTGACGTTTCTGTGGGACAATTCAATCAGTCGGGCAGTCAGTATGCCGTCACTTTGTCCACTCCTGTCGATACGGCGGAAAATGTGACCGCTCTGCTGCAAAAATATATCGGCGGGAACAATTCCGTCACTATTGAGGGCAAGGATAAATTTGCCCTGTACAACAATCGCAATATCTCGGTTTCGGTGGATGTGGCTGACTTTATAAAGTCCTCAGGCTACACCGGCGAGATAATGTACGGCTTTAACGGCAGCGGTCAGGTATATGACGTTGACTGGAGCTCTGCCGGCGGCGGCAAGAGCGATATTCTAATGGGGCAGTACCGTTCAAATGAATTTGAACACCCGATTTCGGCGCACACTTTCACGATAACCTACCACCTGCGCCGCATTAATGTTGTATTTGTTCTGCTGATTTCCGCGCTGGTCATAGTTGTGCTGGGTGCGGTTATTATGTGCTGCGGCTGGCTTGCGTTGAGAAGCCGCAGAAAGCGCAATTCCGAAAAGCTGGCGGCGGTGCAGACTATGGCTCTGGTCAAGCTTCCCGACGGAACGGAAACCATGATGGAAATTCCGGCAGATGAGGCGGCAAATACCGTGGTGCTGGCTCCCAAAAATGACGACGGACTGGACGAGGACGACGATGAGCCTGAAAATGTCTGGCTTTTCGGCACTGCGCTAAAGCTGCTGACGGTAATTTGCTCGGTGCTCTTTTTCCTGAGCTTTGTCACGATAACATGGACAGATGTGCTGGCTAAAACCAAGTCGGTTTCCGGTCTTGACATGTCGCGCGGCATTGACCTGATGGAGCGCACGCTGGAGGGCGATTATGTAAACTTTATCCTGTTTGTCATACCGCTGGTGATGCTCGGAATTCTGTGCATGCGCAGATACTTTCCAAAGCTTGCCGCAAACCTTGCGATTATCGGACTGTCGGCATTCCAGATATGGTATCTGCTGGGTCTGCCGCAGACATTTGAAGAGCAGGTGTATGCGTTCGGCGCAGAGGTCGGCAAACGGTTTACCATGGAGCTGGGATGGGCGTATAATTACTCGGTGATGATATACGCCATGCTGCTGCTGGGAGGCGTGGTGCTGCTGGTGGTCGATACCGGCATTGCCGTCAGGCGCGGTGTAAAAAGGCGCGAGCACGACGTTAAATGATAATTAATCAGGGGGAACATATTCGGATGAAAAAAATTAGAGCGTTGGCGCTTATTACCGCATTATTGATGCTGGTGCTGACTGCCTGCAACAATGCGAAAACGCCGGAGCAGGCTATAAAATTCTTTAACAATGAGATGAATGACTGCAATTATAAGGCGGCTTTCAATTATGTGTCGGAATATGACGGGCTGAAATTTGACAGCGGCGACAAGGACGGCACAAAGAAAATTGTTGACGCCGTGGCCAAGACGCTGGAAATCGAAATAGTTTCTATCGACACATCCGGCGCGACAGGTGTGGCTGTTTTGAATATCACCACTGTTGACCTGCGCGATATTTACAGCAAAGCTGCGGCCGTGGTTACTCACAACTACGTTGACACTGTGCTGGGCGGCGCGAAAATATCCGCTGAGGAGATGCGCGACACGCTGGTGGATGAAATCTCCCGTGAGGCGGCACTCTCCGACTCCAAAAAGGTCACAACAGAATGCAAAATCAACCTGACCAAGGAAAAGGATAAATGGTATCTGATTCTGGACAGTGAGAGCTTTAATGTTATCATGGGGTATATCAACGAGGCGAATGCCATGGTCGAGAGCGGTGAATTTGCAAGCAATGTGTCGGATTCAGATATTCAATCCGACAGCACCGCAGACGCAGTTTCTTCTGACGCTGCATCGAGCGCGGCTGCTTGATTATATATATTATGGGCAGATTGTACATTAAATCATAATTTACCATAGAGTACGCAACAATGGGAATCCAAGGGGATACCGCCATTCCTTGAATGGCGGAGGTCCTCTTGGCAGGTCCAGGGCAGCGCCTTGGTGGGGGTG